>NZ_KB889965.1:206063-207801 GCF_000372865.1 Methylosarcina fibrata AML-C10
GCTTGTTCCAGGCAGGAGTACAAGGTATCGCCGTCATAAGGATTGCGGGAAAGCTCCTGGCGCCCAGCACGAAATTACTTTTATTGGTCACCGTGATGCCGACTTTGACGCCGAACTCGTATTTTTTGTGTGCTTTCCCTTTACTGATGCATTCCACTTCCGGTGCATGAAAGCTGTAGAGTTTGTTTTTGTCGGTGTGTTTCTGATTCAGTATCCGCTGGGTTTTGGCCAGGGCGTCCTGAAGCCCCCTTTGCGCGGCCAGCTCCTGTTGCGGCAGTTGCCGCAGGATATCCCGATAAACACGACCGACCAGGGTTTTCAGTTGCTTCAGGGCTTTTTGCTTACGCTTCATTTGCTTGGCATGATGATAACGATGCGATTGCACTAACAGCAGCGGTGCCTTTTTATTGTAGTTCTGTCGCAGGGGCAGCCCGTGTTGTCCAGCCAGCTTGACCAGCTCCCGACGGCATTTTTCGTACAACTTTTGCACAACTTCCTGAGGACGTTTGGGCTTCATTTTTCGGTGAAAATTTGCAAGAAAATAAAACCCATTTTAACATTTTCTTGCAATTTTTGACCTCATAAATATCCATTTATATGATATTAATCAATTTCTTATGAATTAATCAGGGACGACTAATTAATGATGATGTCATGAGCGAACATGACATCTTTTTGCATGATGGGCAAACTGAATACCGGTTAACTGTCGAAAAGGGTGAACCATGGGGAGAATCACCATGGCTGTTTACCGAAAAAGACACTAAGGATGAGTTTGATTTTCTTGGCGAAGGCTCAAGACAAACTCGCTTTGAAAAAGGTTGGGTTTTAGCTCACAACTCACAGAAATACGAAATTAAAGACAACGGAAATTGCCGTGCTATAGGAAACATCCCGTCCTTTAACAGAATCCTTTATGAGCTAAACGGAACGGTTGATTTTCTTTCCTCAGAAAATGAGCGCTATCGGATTAGTTGCCATGCGGACAAAGATTCGACTGAAACCTATTCTATCGTAGGAAAGGTATTGCTTGAAGCTCTCAATTCGTACCCTATTTATGTGGGATTCCCCCAAATAAATATCAGCAATACCGAAAAATCTCGTGGACAGTACAGAACACAATGGCGCTCGCTACATTGCCAAGGGAAGAGCTGGAACGGCACCGCTAACGACTGTGTAGGTCCCGTTTGGATTCGCTTGGTGGATACAACAAATGGGATTGAAGTTTTTCGACGTAAAATTTATGTCCTGCCGAAATCTTTTAAACTCGACCGGATGATCAGCGCAGAAGGTTTACCCGGAAAATATCGCTTCTATGGTTTAGGAAAAGCCAAAGTTACAACCGAAAACGGGGAAACAATCACAGAAATCGAACACGCGGATATCATTGAGGTAAGCTGCCCATCTATAAAAAATACCAGTTTGCCGCAACTGCTTGTAAAGCTTTATTGGCCAACTCATGGGCAATTAACGATTTCCTTACCTTATCCGCAACGTGGCGCAATGCTTCAGCTTGCCGGTAAAACATTGCAATATGACGACTATGTTTCGTTGGACCGAATGGGAGGCTTACGCTTATTGCTGCAAGACCCCATCGGTAGCGAAAGCTATTGGATTGAAGCGGAACCCCTTATGGCTAATCATACTAGTAGTCAGTCAATTTAAATCAAAAGGATATATTGGGCTTGTAAGTCACTCTATAGTGGCATTGATGGTTACTGATTGAGGTCAAGCAATG
>NZ_KB889965.1:2322686-2346446 GCF_000372865.1 Methylosarcina fibrata AML-C10
AGGCTCGCTTCGCCCGCAATCAGCGCCAACGCGTCGGGCTGCGCCTGGGCCTGGCGGCGGATCAGTTCGTGCACCGGGGTTTGGTGGTCGTAGGCCTTTGGCCAGCGGTTCCAACGCGTAAATAAGGCCTCGTCGCGTTCGCTCAACGCAAACAACTCGCCGATTTTCGCTTGCGGTTGGTTCAGCAAAGCGGTCAACAGCAGCCGAAAATACGAGGCCACATCCGCGACGGTTTCTTTATCGAAATAGCGGCGGTCGTAATCGAACACTACTTGCAAGGCGCTGTCGCCGCTCTGCACCGCCAGCGTCAACGGGAAATTGGTGGTTTCGCGGTGGCTCTCGCCGTGTATCTTCAAACCGTCTTCCGACCGCCGGCGCAAGGCTTCCGACAACGGGTAGTTTTCGAAAACCAGCAAGCTGTCGAACAGTGATTCGCCCGGCCGGCCCCACCAGCGCTGCACGTCGACCAGCGGCGTACTTTCGACTTCGCGCAGTTCCAGATTGGCTTGTTGCAGTGCTTGCAGCCAGTCGCTAACCACATGATGGGCGCGCGGCGCCTGAATCATCGGCAAGGTATTGATGAACAAACCGACCATTTCCTCCGCACCGGGCAGATCGCCGGGCCGGCCCGACACGGTCACGCCGAAGGCAACCGCCCCGCCGCCGCAATAACGCTGCAACAACAGACACCAGGCGGCCTGCGCCAGGGTATTGATCGTCAATTTGGCACGCTGTGCGGTTTGGCGCAGGGCCGCAAAATCGTCGCCCTCTATCTGCAAGGCATGCAGCGCATAGCCCTGCCCAGGGGTGCGGCACGGCAGCGCGTCGGCCAGACGCGTCGGCGCTTCCAGGATGAGCAAGCGTTGCCGCCAATAGCGTTCGACCGCGACAGGATCGCGTTCGGCCAGCCAGGCGATGTAGTCGCTGAATTCCGCTGCCGGTGGCGGCGGGGTATCGCCGCGATAGCTAGTCAGCACTTCGCCGAGCAAGCGGGCGCTGCTCCAGCCATCCAGCAACAGATGGTGGCTGAGCCAGATGAAATGGAAAACGGCGTCTTGCAGGCGCACCAACACCAGTTTGAACAGCGGCGCGCTGTCGGTCGGCAGACCCTGCGCCTGCAACTCTTGCAGCAAGCCAGACAAGGCCGCATGGGCGTCGCTGCGGCCGCGCCAATCAAATTCGATCAACGGCAGCGGCAAATGCTTGTGTACGATCTGCATGGCTTGCGGCCAGTCCGCCGGCGCATAAAACGCCGTGCGCAGTACCGCGTGGCGTTGCATCGCCACCCGCCACGCCGCGGCGAAACGGCCGGCATCGAGGCCTTCCAGGCGCACGTCGAAGCGGCTGACATAACTGGCGGCATCGTTTTCGTACCAGCTGTGAAACAGCATGCCCTGCTGCATCGGCGTCAGCGGATAAATGCCGGTAATCTCCGCCACCGGCAGCGGCAAGGCATCCAGCTGCGCTTGCGTCAAACCGACCAGCGGAAAATCGCTAGGCGTGGCGCCTTGCGATCCCTGCCGACAATGCTCGACCAGCGCGGCCAGTTCGAAATTGAAGTTCTCCGCCAGCGCGGCGACGGTTTCGGGGCGGTAACGGCAGCGGTCGTAGCTCCAGTTCATCGCCAGACGGCCGTCATAGATCTGGCCGTTGACTTCCAGCGCATAATCCAGCGGCGCACCGGCGTTGCGTTCGTCGCCGCGCGCTTCGCCGGCCGGGCGGAACAAGCCGTCGGCGGCGAAACTGGCATCGAATTGCCCTAGATAATTGAAACACAGGGCCGGCCTGGGCAGGCGGTTAAGTTGCGCCCGAATTTCATCGCCGGCCAGATATTTCAACAAACCAAAACCCAAACCACGCTCGGGGACGGCGCGCAATTGTTCCTTGACCGTTTTGATCGTCCCGGCCCAATCGTCTGCCGGCGTCAACAACACCGGATACAAGCTGGTGAACCAGCCGACGCTGCGGCTGACGTCCGGGGCCCCGGCAAAGCCTTCCCGGCCGTGGCCTTCCAAATCGATGCTGACCGCGCCCTGCCCGCTCCAGCGGCACAACACCCGCGCCAACGCCGCCAACAACAATTCGTCGATGCGGGTGCGGTAGGCGGCGGGACATTCGCTGAGTAACTGTCGGGTGGTGGTTTCGTTTAACTCGACGGTCACAGTCTCGGCGTCGGCGGCCGCGCCTTGCCGGCCGGCAAAATCGACAGGCAAATCCGTTGCCGCCAGTTGCGCGCGCCAGTAATCCAGTTGCCCTTCGATTTGCGCGGCCCGGCCTTGCAAGGACTCGGCCCAGGCTCGGTAAGAGGCGGTTTTGGCCGGCAGCACCGGCATATTGCCGGCGCTGCGCTGACGGTACAGCGTTTGCAAATCTTCCAGCACGATGCGCCAGGATACGCCGTCGACGATCAAATGGTGAATCACGACCAACAAGCGGTAACTGCCGTCGGAGACGCGGATATAAGCCGCCCGTAACAAGGGACCGTGCATCAAGTCCAGGCTGCGCTGCACCTGCTCGGCGATTGCCGTGATTTGTTCGGCATCGTCCGCATCGCGTTGCCAAAGCAAATCGTAATCCTGTGCTTCGCCGGCGTAATGCTGGCGCCAGCCGCTATGCTCGTCGAAACGCAAACGAAAGGCGTCGTGATGTTCGCACAAACGGTGTAAGGCCTCGGCCAGCGTCGAGGCCTGCAATGCTTGTCCGGTCGCCAGCAGCACCGATTGGTTCCAATGTCCGCGCTGGGGAATATCGGTGGCAAAGAACTCGGCCTGAATCGGCGTCAACGGCACCTCGCCTTCCGCCTTATCGCCCAGGCCATCAACCGCATCGGAGGCTGGCAAAGCGGTTGCCGCTTGCGCCAGCGCAGCCACGGTTTGATGGCGAAAAATATCCTTGGGCGCCAACTGCCAGCCGGCTTGGCGGGCGCGGCTGACCACTTGCAAAGACACGATGGAGTCGCCGCCCAGCTCGAAGAAATTATCCTCGATGCCGACCGTTTCCAGGCCGAGCACTTCTTGCCAAATCCGCACCAGTTGCCGCTCGGTGTCGTTGCGCGGTTCGATGCGGCTTTGGCCGATCCGCTCCGGCTCCGGCAGCGCCTTGCGGTCCAGTTTGCCGTTGGGCAGTTTGGGTAACTCGGGCAGCACGACGATCTGCGCCGGAACCATGTAGCCCGGCAACCGCCGGCTCAGGGCGCTGCGCAATCGGTCGCCGTCGATTTGGGTTTGCTCGCCGGCGGCGTAGCCAAGCAGTCGCCCGCCGGCACCGACTTTAGCCGCCGCTTCGCGCACGCCGGGCTGGGCCAGCAAGGCTTGTTCGATTTCGCCGAGTTCGATCCGAAAGCCGCGCAGCTTGATTTGCTCATCGACCCGGCCCAGGTAGTCGATGCTGCCGTCGGCGCGCCGCCGCACCCGGTCGCCGGTACGGTACATGCGCAATCCTGCCGCAGTGAACGGGTCGGGCAGAAAGCGTTCACCGGTTTGTCCCGGCCGGTGCCAATAGCCCTGCGCCAAGCCCAAGCCGCCGATGTACAGTTCGCCGGCCACGCCAACCGGTAATGGATTCAGGTCGGCATCCAGCACGTAGGCGGTGCGGGCCCCGATGCAACGGCCGATCGGGGCGTAGATACCGCTGCATTCGGTATCGGCCTGCCAGACCAGCGGAGTAATCACGGCCTCGGTGGGGCCATAGGCATTGAATAAACGCTCGGGGCGCAAGCGGCTTTGGATCAAGGCCAAGCTGTCGCGCGGCAGGGCTTCGCCGCCGACGGTGCAGCCTATCAATGGTGGTGCTTGTTCCGGGGTTTCGAGCTGGCGAGCCAGTTCGGCCAGATAGGCCGGCGGCACGTCGATACGGCTAATCGCATGATCCCGAATGGCTTGCAGGGTCCGGTCGACGCTCCACTGTGCCGGATCGCCGATGACCAGCGTGGCGCCACGCAACAGCGGCACAAGCCATTGTTCTATCGCGGCATCGAAGCTGAACGAGGCAAAGTGAAGACAGGTTTCTTGCGCCTGCAAGGCATACAGCTCCGCCATCGCTTCGCAATGCATGGCCAGCGGGCCGTGAGCGACAACGACGCCTTTGGGCCGGCCGCTGGAACCGGAGGTATAGATCAGATAGGCTGGCGTTTCCGGGTGTAACGCCACGTCGGTCGGCATATCGGGGTAGGCGGACAAGTCGAGTTGGGCGAGGTCTATCCGTTTGACTGCATTGACCGCATCCACCCTGCCGATCGTCGCCTCGCAACCGATCAGCCATTCGGCGCCGGCATCGTCCAGCATGTAGCGCAAACGCTCGGCCGGATACTCGGGGTCCAGGGCCAGAAACGCCGCGCCGCATTGCCACACCGCCAGACAGGCAACCAGCATCTCCACCGAACGCGGCAGGCTCAAAGCCGCCACGGCGCCGGGACGCAGGCCCTGATCCAGTAAATAATGCGACAAACGATTGGCCTGACTGTGCAGCTCGGCGTAACTCGTCCGCTCCGCGTCGGCTATCAGCGCAACCGCAGCGGGCCGGGTTTGGGCCTGGCGGCGGATTAACGATGGCAAATCGGCGAATTCGTAGGCTAAACACGGCTTTGCCAGCACACGATCCAGCTCGGCGGGATCGAGCAACGCTAAATCCCGCAATGCCGTTTCGGGCTGCCGGGTTGCCGCTTCGGCCAAGCGGCTAAAATGCCCAGCCATCCGCGCTATGGTTGCCTGGTCGAACAAATCGCTCGCATACGTCCAAATCGCGCTTATGCTGCGGTTTACGTTTTCGAAAGTATCCAGGATCAACTCGAATTGCGTCGTGTGCGCGTCGCGCGGAAACGGTGCGATTTGCAAGGCGCCGAGCGCCCCGGCGGTATCGGCCTGCTGGTATTGATGGTTGTACATCACCTGGAACAGCGGAGTACGTTCCAGGCTGCGGTGCGGGCTGAGCGCCTCTACCAGTTGGTCGAACGGCAAGTCGGCGTGGGCCTGCGCGCCAAGCGCGGTTTCTTTGACCCGCGCCAGCACTTGCTGAAAGTTCAGGCTACCGTCCAGTTCGACTTGCAACACCTGAGTGTTGACGAAAAAACCGACCAGGTTTTCGGTTTCGCGGCGGTTGCGGTTGGCGACCGGCACGCCTACCCGAAGCTTATTCTGATCGCTGTAACGGTACAGCAGCAGGTAAAACATGGCCAACAAACCCATGAATACGGTCGCGCCTTGGCGCCGGCAAATTTCGCGTAGCGCGCCAGCCGTGCCATCGGGCAAACTTATCTCGAATTTGGCCCCGGCATCGCTCGGTTGCGCCGGTCTGGGCTTGTCCAGCGGCAATTCGAGTTGCGGCATCTCCTCGCCCAAGCGCTCGCGCCAATACGCCAGTTGCCGCTCCATTTCGCCGGCCTCCAGCCAATGCCGCTGCCAAACCGCGAAATCGGCGTAGCCTATCGGCAAGCCCGGCAGCGCCGCTTCGCGGCTTTGGCAAAAGCCGTGGTACAGCTCGGCAAATTCGTTGAGCAAAATATTCAACGACCATTCGTCGGCGACGATGTGGTGCAGCACCCAGACCAAAACATGGCGCTCGCTCGCCAACTTAAGCAACGCCACCCGCATCAGCGGCCCGTTAACCAAATCGAACGGCTCGCGCTCCAGTTTTTCGACCTGGCATTTAACCAACTCATCAGTGTCGCCGGATTGAACGGAAAAATCCAGGCGCCGGACTTTTACCGGGCTATCGCCGCGGACGATTTGCACCGGTTTTCCGCCTTCGTTTGCAAAAACGGTGCGCAGGCTTTCGTGCCGGATCACCAGTTTATCGATACCGCACTGCACTGCGTCGGCGTTAATTTCACCGTGCAAATACACCGCATCGGCGATGTGGTAGGCACTGCTATCCGGCTCGAGTTGCGCCAAAAACCACAGCCGTTGCTGACCGTAAGACAACGGCAGCGCCGTATCGCGGCCGACGCTGGCAATCGGGAATTGCCCTATGTCGATGCCGCGTTTTTTCAGAAGCAGGATCAGTGCCTTGCGTTGTTCCGGACTCAGGGTATGTAAATTGGCGAGTGGGTTTTGCATCAATGCTTTTTCTATTTTCAAATTTTCTTAATACTTTCGCGACGAATTGACAGCGCTCCGTATGGGCGATGAATTCCTATTCGGCCAACAAAGCCCGCAAATCCTCAGTCGACATCCCCTGCAACTCAGCCAGCGCGTCCGCCAATTCGCCCTGCAAATCCAGGGTTGGCGAATCCGGTAACAAGGCGTCGATTTCGGCCGCCAAGGCAGACAAGGAACCAACTTCGAACACTCGCCGCACGCCAAGCTCGATCTGAAAATGCTGGGATATACGGCCGGCCAGTTTCATCGCCAACAACGAATGCCCGCCGAGCTGGAAGAAGTTGTCGTCCAGACCGACCTGTTCGACGCCGAGCAAGTCCTGCCAGATCGCGGCCAGGTTTTGTTCGGTGGCGCTCTGCGGCGCGCGGAAGGTTTGGCCTTGCCAGCTCGGCGCCGGCAGGGCTTTGCGGTCCAGTTTGCCGTTGGCGGTTTTCGGCAGGCTGTCCAGCCGTATCAGCGCCGACGGCAGCATGTAGGCGGGCAGTTGCCGGCGCAGGGCGTTTTGCAAGGCGGTATCGTCTGCGGCCTCGGGGTTGGCGGCCAGGTAGGCGACCAGGCGCGGTCCGCCGGCGGCGTCTTTGAGTAACACAACGGCTTCCTGGATGCCGGGCTGGCCGAGCAAGGCGGCTTCGATCTCGCCCAGTTCGATGCGCAGGCCGCGCAGTTTGATCTGCTGATCGATACGGCCCAGGTAGTCGATGACGCCGTCGGCACGGCGCCGGGCCAGGTCGCCGGTACGGTACAGACGGCCGCCGCTGCCGAACGGGTCGGGCAGGAAGCGTTCGGCGCTCAGACCGGGGCGATGGTGATAGCCGCGCGCCAGGCCGATACCGCCGATATACAGCTCGCCGGCCACGCCCGCGGGTTGCGGATTCAGGTCCCGATCCAGAATGTGGATTTGAATGTTGGCGATCGGCTCGCCGATCGGTACGCTGGCCTGGCCGTCGGCGCGGCAGGTCCAGTGGGTGACGTCGATGGCGGCTTCGGTCGGGCCGTACAGGTTGTTCAGTTCGACGCCGGGCAGACGTTCGAATACGCGCTGTTGCAGGTCGGCCGACAGGGCTTCGCCGCTGCAGACGATGCGTTTCAAGGCCGGAAAATTCGGCAGATTTGGCTGGTTGACGAATTCGGCCAGCATGGACGGCACGAAGTGCAGCGTCGTCACTTGCTGGCGCCGCAGGGTGTCGGCCAGCGCGGCGGGGTCGCGGTGTGCGCCGGGCGCTGCAATCGCCAGGCGGGCGCCGGTCATTAAGGGCCAGAAGAATTCCCACACCGAGACATCGAAGCTGAACGGGGTTTTTTGCAGTACGGTGTCGTTGGGACCGATGGCGTAGGCTTGCTGCATCCAGCGCAGGCGGTTGGCCAGCGCCGCATGGGTGTTGGTGGCGCCTTTGGGCCGGCCGGTGGAGCCGGAGGTATAAATGATATAGGCCGGATGGGACGGATGCAGGTTGACCAAGGGCGCGCTGCCGGGAAAGCCGGACACGTCCAAGTTATCCAAATCGTAGGCCACGCATTCCTTCTCTGGGGTACTGCAAATAGCCCGGAACTTGTCGATCACCGCGCCATGGCTCAGCAACAAGCCGATGCCGGAATCTTCGATCATATAAGCCAAGCGTTCGTCCGGGTAGTCCGGGTCCAGCGGCACGTAGGCGCCGCCGGCCTTGACGATGGCCAAAAGACCCACCACCAGTTCGAACGAGCGCTCGACGGCAATGCCGACCGGCATCTCCGGGCCGACGCCCAAGTCGATCAGATAATGCGCCAGTCGATTGGCGCGGCTTTCCAGTTCGGCGTAGCTCATCGCCGCATCGCCGAACAGCAACGCCGGGGCATCGGGCTGAACCGTAGCGGTTTGGCTAATCAATTCATGCGCCAGGCCCGGCGGATACGCCGTCTCGGCGGTGTTCTGGGTCGCTTGATGGCCCAATTCTTCCGCCGCCGGCAGCACGATTTCGCCCAATCGGCATTCGGCATTCTCGGCTAATGCAAACAACAACTGCTCGAGATGACGGGCGATGCGAGCCACCGTCTCCGCGTCGAAACGGTCCAGCCAATACCCGTAGGCCAGACCCAAGGTTTCGCCGATGCTGACGTTCAAGGTCAAGGGATAATGCGTGGTATCGACATGCTGCGGCAAACCGAAGCTCAAACCGCTGGCGCTGTTTGCCAAAGCCGCATCGACCGGAAAGTTTTCGAACACCAGCAAGCTATCGAACAAAGCCGTTCCCGCCTGCCCCGCCCAACGCTGCACGTCGTAGAGCGGCGTATGCTCGTAGTCGCGCATGGCCAGATTTTCCTGCTGCAACTCGCGCAGCCAGTCGCCGACCCTTTGCCCTGCTTTTATGCGCGCGATCAAGGGCAAGGTGTTGATGAACAAGCCGACGATGCACTCCACGCCGCGCAAATCGGCCGGCCTGCCGGATACCGTCGCGCCTAGCGCGACTGTGTCACGCCCGCAATAACGCCCGAGCAACAAGGCCCAGGCCGCTTGCAGCAGCGTATTCAAGGTGACGCGCTGTTGCTGGGCGAAGGTCTGCAAACGCGCGGTTGCCGCCGCATCCAGGCGGCAAACCTGGCTACCGTGCCCTTGTCCGCTCATCGGTTTGGCTAGGGCATCGGCGAGCAAAGTCGGTTCGTCCAGCAGCGACAAACGCGCGTGCCAGAAGGTCTCGGCCGCGGCCGCATCGCGGCGGCTCAGCCAAGCGATGTAGTCGCGGTACGTTGCCGAACCGGCATGGCGCTGGTTGCCGACGTAATCGTCCAATACCTCGCCCAAGAGCTGTGACGTGCTCCAGCCGTCGAGTAAGCTATGGTGGCTGGTCCAAATCCAATGCCAGCGCCGTTCCGACAAACGCACCAATATCATACGCAGCAAAGGCGCCCGAGCATGATCGAAGCCGCGCGCCCGGTCCTGGTTGCGCAAGCCTTGCAAATCCGCCTCGCCGATCTCCCGGCCGCCGCGCCAATCAAGAATTTCCAACGACAACGGCGCCTGTTTGTAGACGATCTGTAACGGCTGCTCGGACTCGCCGCGCCACAGAAACGCGGTTCGCAGCAGCGCATGCCGGGCGATGGCCCGGCGCCAGGCGGCGGCGAAACGATCGCTGTCCAGACCGTCGATATCCAGACTCATTTGGTTGACATAAACCCCGGTTTCCGGCGCCAGCAAATCGTGAAACAGCATGCCCTGTTGCATCGGCGACAGCGGATAGATGTCCTCGATCTCGGCAAACGCCAGCGGCAAGGCGTCGAGTTGCGCCTGCGTCAAGCTTGCCAGCGGAAAATCCGACGGCGTGGCGCCGCTGGCGCCGCTCAAGCAATGTTCGACGATGCCCAATAATTCCTCGCGATAACGCGCCAGCAAAGCCTGCACCGTTTCGTCGCGGTATTGGATGGCACTGTAACGCCAACGCAATTGCAGCCTGCCGCCTACCACCTGGGCGTTGATTTCCAGCCAGTAAGGCAGCGGCGCGGCGGGATCGTGGTCATCGCCGGCCGTTTCCGAAGCCAGCGCAAAATTACCGGCTTCGGCGTCGATCCGTCCGAAATAATTGAAGCCGATTTTCGCTTGCGGCAAGGCGCTCAGCGCCGCGCGCTCGCCGTCGCCGGCCAGATATTGCAAAACGCCGAAACCCAGGCCGGCGTCCGGCACGTCGCGCAGGCTTTGCTTGACGGCCTTGATCGTCGCGCTGATGTCGGTGGCGTCGGCCAGTTTGACCGGATAGACGCCGGTAAACCAGCCGACGCTGCGGCTCAGATCGAAGCCGTCGAAAACCGGCTCGCGGCCGTGGCTTTCCAAATCCACCACTACCTCGCCGCCGCACCAGGCGCACATTACCCGCGCCAATGCCGCCAGCAGCAAATCGTTGATTTGCGTGCGGTAGGCGGCCGGGGCTTGCGTCAACAAGCGCCGCGTGCGTTCGGCGTCGATTTCCAGCGTCAAGGTCCGCGCATCGCCGAAACAGCCGTTGCTTGATGCAAAATCGCGCGGCGGTTCGGCGGCGTTTTGCAACACGCCTTGCCAATACGGCAATTGCCGTTTCAGACTCTCGCTGGCGGCGTAATTGCGTAAACATTCGCCCCATTGTCGCAGCGATGCGGTTTTGTCCGGCAACACTTCGATTTCGTCGTACAGGGCTTGCAGGTCTTCCAGCACAATGCGCCAGGATACGCCGTCGACCAACAAATGATGCGCCACCAGCAACAGACGCTGGCCGCCGTCGGCAACTCCTAACAGTACCACTTTAAATAACGGACCGTGTTGCAGGCTCAGACTGCGTTGCGCGTGTTCCGCCAGCTTAGCGATCGCGGCGGCGCCTTCGACGTGCAGATGCTCGAACACCGCTGCCGTATCGGCCTCGGCATAAAATTGGCGCCAGACGCCCTGCTGCCAACGGTAACGCAGGCGCAAGCCGTCGTGATGCTCAAGCAATCGACCGACCGCTTTTGCCAAACGGGCGGCATCGAGTTCGGTTTTCGGTTGCAGCAACAGCGACAAATTCCAATGATTGCGATTGGGCATGGCTTGCGCAAAAAACTGGGCCTGAATCGGCGTTAAAGGCGCTTCGCCGACGACTTTAGCCGCCGGTTCGCGGGGGACTTGTGTCGGTATCGCCTGTACATTGGCAGCCAGTTTGGCGACGGTCTGATGCAGGAACAAGTCCTTGGGCGTCAACGACCATCCCGCTTGGCGGGCGCGGCTGACCAAACGAATCGCCATGATCGAATCGCCGCCCAGTTCGAAAAAATTGTCGTCGGCGCCGACCCGCTCGACACCGAGCACGGCCTGCCAGATCGCCGCCAAATCGCGCTCGACCGAGGTTTGCGGCACGCGGTGAGCGTCGCCGGCCTGAGCTTCCGGCCTGGGCAAGGCATGGCGGTTTAATTTGCCGCTGCTCAAGCGCGGCAATTGGTCGAGGATTTGCACGTGCGCCGGCACCATGTAGTCCGGCAGGCGCTGGCACAGGTGGTTTTTCAGGCTTTTCGCGTCGGTTGCGCCTACCGCGTAAAGCAATAGGCGCTTGGCATGGCCGTCGCCATCCGCGACCACGACAGCCTCGGCGACACCGGGATGGGACAAGGCCTGGGCTTCGATTTCGCCCAATTCGATTCTGAAACCGCGCAACTTGATTTGATGATCGTTACGGCCGAAATAATCGACGTTGCCGTCGTTGCGAAAGCGTACCAAATCGCCGGTGCGGTACATGCGGGTACCGTCGGCGGTGAACGGATCGGGCAAAAAACGCTCGGCGCTCAGATCGGGCCGGCCAAGGTAGCCGCGCGCCAAACACGGGCCGCCGAGGTAGAGTTCGCCGACCGACCCGAGCGGCAGTTGATTCAGATCTTTGTCCAACACGTAAAGCGCGCGCTCGCCGACGCCGGTGCCGATCGGCGCGTAAGCGGTGTCGCAAACGCTGTCCGGCAATGCGGTCCACACCAAGGGCGTGATCAAGGTTTCGGTGGGGCCATAGCCGTTCAGAATCGGCGCGTCGCCGACCAAACGGCGGATCATCGCCAGGCTTTCCTTGGGCACGGCTTCGCCGCCGACCGAACAGGCCCGCAGCGGCAGGCGCAAACCGCGCGGTTCGGCCCAACGGGCGATTTCGAGCAAATAGGCGGGCGGCATTTCGAACCAGGTCACGCCGTAGCGCAGCAACGCATCGTAGGCCTGGTCGGCACTCCATAGGGTCTCGCGCACCAGCAAGCGGCAGCCGTTGATCAACGGCACCAGCCATTGCTCCATGGCGGCATCGAAGGTGAAGGCGGCGAAATGCAAGGCCACATCGTCTTGTTGCATCGCATAACGCTCGCCGATCGCCAGACAATGGCGAGCCAACGCGCCGTGCGCCACCGCGACGCACTTGGGCTTGCCGGTGGAACCGGAGGTCAGGATCAGGTAGGCCAGTTGTTCGGGGTGGATTTTTACCTCGGGCGGCGTGGCGGGCTGGGTTGACAGGTCGAGGCCGGCCAGGTTCAGCCATGTGGGTTGGGCGTGCAGACAGTCTTGATGCAAGATCAGGCTGACGCCGGCATCGGCGATCAGTTCGGCCAGGCGTTGGGCGGGTTGTTCGGGGTCGAGCGGCAAATAGGCAGCGCCGGCTTTCAGCACCGCCAGCATCGCGAGGATGGCCTCGATGCCGCGCGGCAGCAGCAGCGCCACCCGGCTTTCCCGGCCCAGGCCTTCGGCGAGCAGGCGGTGGGCCAGCCGATTGGCCCGAGCGTCCAGTTCGGCATAGCTCAGGCTCGCTTCGCCCGCAATCAGCGCCAACGCGTCGGGCTGCGCCTGGGCCTGGCGGCGGATCAGTTCGTGCACCGGGGTTTGGTGGTCGTAGGTCTTTGGCCAAGTGTTCCAGGCTTGCAGTTGCCGAGCTTCTTCGGCACCGAGCAGACCGTGGGCGGCGATGGCTGCCTGCGGTTGGGCCAGGAGTTGGGCGAGCAGGTTTTGGTAATGCCCGGCCAGGCGTTCAATGGTGGCGCCGTCGAACAGATCGCGGGCATAGGTGAAGAAGCCGCCGATGCGGCCTCGGCTGTCTTGCCAGGTATCCAGGCTCAAGTCGAATTGGGCGGCGCCGTTGTCGCGGTCCAGGGCTTCGATTTGCCAGTCCTCGTGCTGCGCCAACAGGCCGATGTCGGTTTGCTGGTGATTGATCAGGATCTGGAACAAGGGGTTTTGCCCTAGGCGGCGTTCGGGTTGCAGGGCGTCGACCAGATGTTCGAACGGCAGGTCGGGATGAGCCTGGGCTTGCAGCAATGTCTGCTTGGTGTGTTGCAGCAGGGTGTCGAAACCGCTTTGCGCGTTAATCTGGCTGCGCAAGACCACGGTGTTGACGAAGTAGCCGATCAGGTGTTGCGTTTCCGGGCGGTTGCGATTGGCCACGGGCAGGCCGATGCGCAGGTCGTTCTGGCCGCTGTAGCGGTACAGCAGCACGTTGAAGGCGGCCAGCAGCAGCATGAACGGGGTGACGCCGTGTTGCCGCGCCACGGCCGGAAGCGCTTGGCTGACGGCTTCGGGCAACACGAAGTTGACGCGGCCGCCGCGCTGGCTGGGTTCGGCCGGGCGGGCGCGGTCGTAGGGCAGTTCGATAACGGGTTGTTCGCCGCCCAACCACCCGGTCCAGTAGGCCAGCTGGCGTTCGGCTTCGCCGGCTTCCAGCCAGTGGCGTTGCCAGGACGCGAAGTCGGCATGACGAATCGGCAACAGCGGCAAGCGCGGTTCGCGGCCGGCTTGAATCGCGCCGTAGCATTCGGCGAATTCGGCCAACAAGCGGTTCAGCGACCAGCCATCGGCGATCAGATGATGCAGGGTCAGATTCAATTCGTGGCAGGCTTGGCCCTCTTGCGCCGGCAAGCGGACCAGCAGCATCCGCCACAGCGGACCGCGTTCCAGATCGAACGGGATCCGGGCTGATTGTTCGGCCAGTTGTGCGGCTTGGGCCTGGGCCTCGCCGCATGGCAACTCGCGGACATCGTGATACGCCAAGTCCACGTCGAAGGCCGGCAGAATCCGCTGGCGGGGCTGGCCGTCGACCGCATAAAACACGGTTCTCAATGCATCGTGGCGCAGCGCCAGCACGCCAAAGGCTTGCGTCAACACCTCGCAGTCCAGTTCGCCGACGATGCGCGCCCCGCCGGCAATGTGGTAGGCCGTGCTCGATGGGTCCAGTTGGCCCAAAATCCATAAACCTTGCTGCGCCACCGAAAGCGGTATATCGCTGTCCCCACACAGGCGTTCGGGAATCGGCAATTTGGCGAAATCCCTCCCCTGCTCGGCCAGCTTTTGCAGAAACAATTTTTGTTTTGCCAACGGCAAGCCGACAAACCGGCGCACCAAATCCTCGCCGGGTGGAGCCGATTTAGGTTGTGCTTGATGAGAGGTGGCGTTGTCGATTTTAAATTTCATATTATTTTTAAGCTTTCGATATTGCGACGCGGGGCCCGACACAATTCAGGACTTTAAATTCAAGGATGAAATGCTTCTCGCTTTTGACGAAGGCTGTTCCCGTCAAAAGCTGCGATGCTCGGTCGGTATAAGGGGAATCAATCCATACCTTCGGCATAATCCTCCCTCACGACATCTCCAATTCATCCAACCAATCGCCCATTTCCGCCAAGGTTTCGTCGTCGACTTCGCTGTCGTCCGCTTGGCCGACCAATGCCGCCAATTCGGCAAGGCACTTGGTTTCAAACACGCTGGCCAAGCCGAGGTTTATGTTCATAATCTCTCTTATGCGCGCCACCATGCGGGTTGCCAACAACGAATGCCCGCCGAGCTGGAAGAAGTTGTCGTCCAGACCGACCTGTTCGACGCCGAGCAAGTCCTGCCAGATCGCGGCCAGGTTTTGTTCGGTGGCGCTCTGCGGCGCGCGGAAGGTTTGGCCTTGCCAGCTCGCCGCCGGCAGGGCTTTGCGGTCCAGTTTGCCGTTGGCGGTTTTCGGCAGGCTGTCCAGCCGTATCAGCGCCGACGGCAGCATGTAGGCGGGCAGTTGCCGGCGCAGGGCGTTTTGCAAGGCGGTATCGTCTGCGGCCTCGGGGTTGGCGGCCAGTAGGGCGACCAGGCGCGGTCCGCCGGCGGCGTCTTTGAGTAACACAACGGCTTCCTGGATGCCGGGGCTGGCCGAGCAAGGCGGCTTCGATCTCGCCCAGTTCGATGCGCAGGCCGCGCAGTTTGATCTGCTGATCGATACGGCCCAGGTAGTCGATGACCGCCGTCGGCACGGCGCCGGGCCAGGTCGCCGGTACGGTACAGACGGCCGCCGCTGCCGAACGGGTCGGGCAGGAAGCGTTCGGCGCTCAGACCGGGGCGATGGTGATAGCCGCGCGCCAGGGCCGATACCGGCCGATATACAGCTCGCCGGCCACGCCCGCGGGTTGCGGATTCAGGTCCCGATCCAGAATGTGGATTTGAATGTTGGCGATCGGCTCGCCGATCGGTACGCTGGCCTGGCCGTCGGCGCGGCAGGTCCAGTGGGTGACGTCGATGGCGGCTTCGGTCGGGGCCGTACAGGTTGTTCAGTTCGACGCCGGGCAGACGTTCGAATACGCGCTGTTGCAGGTCGGCCGACAGGGCTTCGCCGCTGCAGACGATGCGTTTCAAGGCCGGAAAATTCGGCAGATTTGGCTGGTTGACGAATTCGGCCAGCATGGACGGCACGAAGTGCAGCGTCGTCACTTGCTGGCGCCGCAGGGGTGTCGGCCAGCGCGGCGGGGTCGCGGTGTGCGCCGGGCGCTGCAATCGCCAGGCGGGCGCCGGTCATTAAGGGCCAGAAGAATTCCCACACCGAGACATCGAAGCTGAACGGGGTTTTTTGCAGTACGGTATCGTTGGGACCAATGGCGTAGGCTTGCTGCATCCAGCGCAGGCGGTTGGCCAGCGCCGCATGGGTGTTGGTGGCGCCTTTGGGCCGGCCGGTGGAGCCGGAGGTATAGATAATGTAGGCCGGATGGGACGGATTCAGGTTGGCCAAGGGCGCGCTGCCGGGAAAGCCTGACACGTCCGAGTTATCCAAATCGTAGGCCACGCATTCCTTCTCTGAGGTACTGCAAATAGCCCGGAACTTGTCGATCACCGCGCCATGGCTCAGCAATAAGCCGATGCCGGAATCTTCGATCATATAAGCCAAACGTTCGTCCGGGTAGTCCGGGTCCAGAGGCACGTAGGCGCCGCCGGCCTTGACGATGGCCAAAAGACCCACCACCAGTTCGAACGAGCGCTCGACGGCAATGCCGACCGGCATTTCCGGGCCGACGCCCAAGTCGATCAGATAATGCGCCAGTCGATTGGCGCGGCTTTCCAGTTCGGCGTAGCTCATCGCCGCATCGCCGAACAGCAACGCCGGCGCAGCGGGCTGAACCGTAGCGGTTTGGCTAATCAATTCATGCGCCAGGCCCGGCGGATACGCCGTCTCGGTGGCGTTACAGGACGATTGATGCACTCGTTCCGCTTCGCTTAATAAATCCACACCAGCCAACGGCTGATCAGCTTCGGCCAGACAACCGGCCAGCAAGCGCTGAAAATGTTCGCTCAGACGGGTAATCGTCTCGGGCAAGAACAATTCGGCGGCATAAACGAAGCTGCCGCTGAACACGCCGTCGTCATCTTCTTCGGTCGCTAGGCTCAAATCGAATTGCGCGGCGGCCGGTTCGCTGACGATGCGCTCGATGTTCAAACCCGGCAGCGCATTCAACGCGCTGAGGTCGCGTTTTTGGTGGTTGAACAACACCTGGAACAACGGATTACGGTTCATCGTTCGTTCCGGCTGCAGCAATTCGGCCAGATGTTCGAACGGCAGATCGGGATGCTCCTGCGCCGCCAACACGGTTTGCTTGGCTTGCGCCAGCCAGTCTTGAAAACGCCGGTCGCCGCGACACTCGGCCTTGATCACCAGAGTGTTGACGAAAAAGCCGAGCACAGGCTCGGTTTCCAGACGCTGGCGATTGGCGACCGGCACGCCGATACGGATGTCCGGCTGGCCGCTATAGCGGTAGAGCAAGGCCGCGAATGCGGCAAACAAAACGACGAACGGCGTGGTATCGCTTTGCACGGCTACTTGCTTCAGGCGCTGACCGACCGAAACCGGCAACACGAAGGCGTGCGATGCGCCGGCTCCGGACATCCGTTCCGGTCGAGGGTGATCAAACGGCAATTCCAAGACAGGCTGCTCGCCGCCGAGCTGGTTTTGCCAGTAACGCGCCTGCCGTTCCCCCTCGCCCGCCGCCAGCCATTGCCGCTGCCAGGCAGCGTAATCAGCATACTCGATGGCTAGCGTCGGCAAATGCGCTTCACGGCCTTCGACGGTCGCGGCATAAAGTTCGGAGAATTCTTCCAACAACCGCCCGACCGACAAGCCGTCGGCCAGGATATGATGCATGGTCAACCACAGTTCGTGACGATCTTCGCCGTATTTGACCAGCGCGACCCGCCACATCGGCCCTGTGGCGAAATCGAACGGCACATTGCTCTCAGCTGTTTTGCTCAGCACCGCCTCGGCTCCCGTCAAAATTCGCAACGGCAACGCAAGCGCCGCATCGGCCAGCTGCATCGGCTTGCCCTCGACCTCGACGAAGTGGGTGCGCAACATGGCATGGCGCTTCGCCAAACCTTGAAAAGCCAGGCGTAACGCATTGTCGTCAAGCCGGCCATGGATGCGCAATCCGCCGCTGATGTGGTAAGCGTTATTGTCCGGCTGCAGCTGCGCCAAAAACCACAGCCGTTCCTGACCGTAGGACAATGGACGGGGGCCTTCGACCGCCAGTCGCGGAATGGCGGTCTGGCGGTTTTCCGCGACCGGCACAGCGCCGGCCGCCGCCAGTTCGGCGATGGTTGGCCTCTCGAACAACAGTTTCGGCGTCAGTTTAATGCCCTGCTTGCGGGCGCGGGCGATGATTTGCAGGCTCAGAATCGAATCGCCGCCCAACTCGAAGAAATTGTCGGTGACACCGATTGGCTCTCGTTTCAATACGGTTTGCCAAATCGCGGCCAGCTTGCTTTCGGTGTCGTTGCGCGGCGCCACGCTGGAACGCGCCTTGGCTTGCGGCCGCGGCAGCGCCTTGCGGTTCGCTTTGCCGTTCGCGGTCAGCGGTATTGCCTCCAATACCATCAGGTGCGCCGGCAGCATGTAATCCGGCAACAGAGCGGCCAATTGTGTATTGAGATTGGTGATGTCCAGGCTTGCCGCGCGCTCGGCGACTGCATAGGCCAATAGCTGCAGACGGCCGTCCTGTTCGTTGGGCTCGGCGATGACCAGCGCATCGGCGACGCCCGGCAAGCCGCGCAAGACCTTGGCTACTTCGCCGGGCTCGACGCGGTAACCGCGTATCTTGACCTGGTCGTCGGCCCGACCCAGCCATACCAGCCGTCCGCCGCGCAATATGGCGCGGTCGCCGGTGCGGTACATGCGGGCACCGGCGTGGAACGGATCGGGCAGAAAGCGTTCGGCGCTGGCGCCGGGCTTGCCATGATAGGCGCGCGCCAAACTGCCGCCACCGATGTACAACTCGCCGGGCACGTCGTTCGGCAACGGATTCAAGTCGGCGTCGAGCAGATAGGCGCATGTCCCGGCCAACGGCGTGCCGACCGGAACGATTGGAGCGGCTTCTGCCGTAACTTCGTGGGTCAACACGCCGACCGTGGTTTCGGTCGGGCCGTAATGATTGACGATGCGGCAGCCCGGCTTCAAACGGCGCACCGTCGCCAGTAATTCCGCGTCGCAGGCCTCGCCGCCCAAAATCAGCAATCGGTTCGGCAGCACGTCCGCCGGATTAGCCGCTTGCAGCAAACCGCGCAAATGACTGGGCACGATTTTCAAGACGTCGACCTGGTTTTCCCGCATCGCCGCGGCGAAACGGTCGGGGTCGGCGGCGGTTTCGGCATCGATCAACACCAAAGCGCAACCGCTATACATCGCGCCGAACAACACGGTATGGCTAAGGTCCGCGGCCGGCGTCGAAACCATCGCCAAAATCGCGGTTCGCGGCCAGTCCAGGCGCGGCAACACGCCTTGCAAATACCGGTCCAGAGCGCCGTGGCTGACCGTCACGCCTTTGGGATGGCCGGTGGAACCCGAGGTGTAAATCCGGTAGGCGGCTTGCTCGGCATGAATCGGCATCGCCGCGAATTCCGCTACGCCGTCGGTCCGTGCGACGGCATCCGGATTCAACACCGCCACACCGCAATTCGCAAAACGTGGGGCATCGGCGTCGCCAGTCAGCAGCACCGTCGCGCCGCTGTCGCGCAGCAAGTCGTGCAAGCGACTGTCGGGCAACGCGGGATCGAGCGGCAAATACACGCCGCCGGCCTTCAACACCGCCAGCAGGCTGAGCGGCAATTGCACGGAACGCTCGAACAGCACGCCGACCACCGTTTCGGTGTTGACGCCCATGCCTTGCAGCACTGCGGCCAGACGCGCGGCGGAGCGATTCAGTTCGGCAAAACTCAGGCTGGCGATGCTATCACGAACCGCAATCGCGTCAGGCTGTGCGATGACGTGGCTTTCCCAGGCAGCCAACACATGCGGATAATCAAGTTCACCGCGCGCCACGTCCACGCCGGACAATAGGGCGATTTCGCCATCGGCAACGGCCAGCGAGAAAGCCGGTAGCGGCTGCAATTGAATGTCGGCAAGCGTGGTGACACCCACAGTTATCAATTGCTGCAATAGATAACGGTAACGCTTGGCGAGCAATTCCAGCGCGCCGGGCAGGAAGCGCTGGCGTTCCCCTGACAAGGTCAAATGCAGGTGATTATCGAGGCCGGCAATCAGACTCAACGGATAATTGTTACGGCCGAGGTCGTGGCGCAGCACGCCGGCCGGTGCTTCTGCGTCCAGCAAACCGACTTGCAGACCATCGCGCTGGCTTTTCAACACCTCGTCCAGCGGATAGTTTTCGAACACCAAAATCGCCTCGAACAGATTCTGCCCTTCGCAACCCGCCGCGCGCTGGATCTCAACCAACGGAGTGAATTCGTAATCGCGCATCGCCGCGGCCTGGCGTTGAATCGCTTGCAACCAGCTAGTCACATCCCGAGCGCCCGGCAAGCTGACGCGGAGCGGCAAGGTGTTGATGAACAGGCCGGCCATTTCGTCTATGCCATCGACATTAGCCGAACGCCCGGACACCGTGACGCCGAACAAAGCCTCGCCGCCGCCATGCCGGACCAGCAACAATGCATAAGCCGCTTGCAGCAAGGTGCTGACCGTCACGCCGTGGCGACGCGCAGCGGCTTGCACTTGCGCGGTTTCGTCAATCGACAGGCTGGTTTCGATTTCCCGGTAGCTTCCGCGCTCCCCGGCCGGCATGGCTTCGGCAGGCAGCGGTAAAGGCGTGCTGCCGTTAAACCCTTGCAGCGATTCGCGCCAGAATGCCAGCGCGGCGGCGTGGTCGCGCGAGGCCAGCCAACGCAGATAATCGGCATAGTCCGGCTGACTAACCGGCGCATCGTCGTGGTAGGCGCGCATCACGTCGCGTAGCACTAGGCCCATGCTCCAGCCGTCCAAGGCAATGTGATGGTGGCTCCAGACCAGCCACCAACGGGCATCGCCCACCCTTAGTAACGACAACTCGAAGCCGCGCCGGCCGGCGAAGTCGAAACCTTGCTTGCGTTCGTCGGCCAACCATGAATGCAATTGCCGCCAATGCTGGTCAGCGTCCAGCCCGCGCCAATCGGCTTGGCGCAATTCGACGCTTCGGCTTTTACCCACGACTTGCAGCGGCAGTTGCATGTCTTCGAACAAATATGACGAACGCAAGGCCGGACGCCGATCGACCGCCGTCTGCCAGGCGACATGAAAACGCGCTACATCCAGTGCGCCGTTTAACGAAAACACCCGTTGATAAAAATACGGATCTTGCTCGCCGTGCTGCAAGGCGTGAAACAGCATCCCCTGCTGCATGGGCGAGAGCGGGTAGACATCTTCGATCTGGGCGTGCGGGATCGGCAGCGCGTCGAGCTGGGCTTGGCTGAGGTTGGCCAGCGGCACGTCGCTCGGGGTTAATGTCGGTTCCGCTTGCAGGCAATGGTCGAGCAATCGGTTTAAGTGCAGCTGGTAGCGTTCGAGCAGGGTTTTGATCGTGTCGGCTTGGTAGCGCTCGCGGCTGTAGCTCCAGTGCAGGCGCAATTGGCCCTGGTAGATTTCGCCGTTGATTTCCAGTTCGTAGGCCAAGGGCGTCTGCGGGTCGCGTTCGTCGCCGCTGTCTTCGGCGGCCGGTTGCAACAGGGCGTCGTCGCTGAAGCTGCTGTCGAGTTGGCCGAGGTAGTTGAACAAGACTCTGGGCCTGGCTGGGTTGACGGAGGCTTCGTGCCGCGCGTCCGCTGGGTGTTGGTTGGTCGGGCTCAGGTAGTGCAATACGCCGTAGCCCAAGCCGCGATCCGGCACTCGGCGCAGTTGTTCCTTGACGGTTTTGACGGTGTCGACCTCGCTCGTTTGCGGACTGAGTTTGACCGGGTACAGGCTGGTGAACCAGCCGACCGTGCGGCTCAGGTCGAGAGCGGCTTGCGGATTATCGCTCGGCATGAGCTCGGCTTCGCGGCCGTGGCCTTCCAGAGCGACGGCAATGTCGGTTTGCCGGGTCCATTCGCACAGGGTCTGCGCCAGGGCCGCCAGCAGCAGTTCCTGAATGCGGGTGCGGTAGGCCGGATTGGCGTCGTGCAGGAGCTGGCGGCTGCGCTCGGCGCTCAGGGTCAGGGTCTGGCTGACGCGGTCGCGGGCTTCGGCCCGGCCTTGCGGGTGGTCGCAGGGCCAGTTGCAAAGGCTTGTGTCGGTTTGGCTTTGGTCTTCGCCTTGCGCCTGCCAGTAGCCGCGTTGGGCTTGCAGGCCCGGGCTTTGGGCATAGTTTTGCAATGCCCTGCCCCAGGCTTGGTAGCTGGCGGTTTTGGCGGGCAGTTGCGGCGCTTGGCCTTGCCGGATTTGCTGATAAAGGCGGTGCAGATCTTCCAGCAGGAGGCGCCAGGACACGGCATCGACGATCAGGTGGTGGGCGACCAGCAACAAACGCTGGCTGCCGTCGGCGACATCGATTAGCACGGCCTTGAACAGCGGGCCGTGTTCGAGGTTCAGGCTGCGCTGCGCCTGTTGGGCAATCGCGGTGATGTGGGCCGCGTCCTGGACGAGGTGTTGTTCTAATAGGCTTTCCGCAGGTTGAATCTCGGCATAGCGTTGTTGCCATTGGCCTTGTTTTTGCACATAACGCAGGCGCAGGCTGTCGTGGTGTTCGACCAGGGTGTGCAGGGCTGGTTCGAGCGCGGCACGGTCCAGCGGCCGGCGGGCTTTGAGCAGCAGCGATTGGTTCCAGTGCGCCGGAGTGGACAACTGTTGTTCGAAGAACACGTGCTGGATCGGCAGCAGCGGCGCGGGGCCCGTGGCGGGCGCTTGCGCTTGCTCGGTTTGCTCAGGATCGTCCAGGTTTAGGCGCTGGACGACTTGAGCCAGGCCGGCGATGGTCTGCTGCTGGAACAGGTCTTTGGGAGTAAAGCGCAGGCCTTGGGCGCGGGCGCGGCTGACCAGTTGGATGGAGATGATGGAGTCGCCGCCCAGTTCGAAGAAGTTGTCGTGGATGCCGATGTCGTGGCGTCCGAGCAAGTCTTGCCAGAGTTGGACCAGCACCGCTTCTGTCGGGTGGGTCGGGGCTTGTGGCTCACGGCGGGCCGGGGCGTCGGGCACGGGCAAGGCGCGGCGGTCGATTTTGCCGTGCGCGGTGCGCGGCAATTGCGCCAGCCGGATGAAGCGGGCCGGGACCATGTAGTCCGGCAGGCGGGCGGCCAGCGCGGTTTTGATCGCTTCGTCGGTCGCTATGCCGCCGTGCGGGCCGGGTTGCAAGTAGGCGGCCAGATAGCGGCGGCCGTTATCGTCCCGCAACAGGACGTGGGCGTCGTCGACGCCGGGCAGTTGCCGCAACGCGGCTTCGATTTCGCCGGGTTCGATGCGGTAACCGCGCAGTTTGATTTGCTGGTCGGCGCGGCCGAGGTAGGCGACGATGCCGTCCAGACCAAAGCGGACCAAGTCGCCGGTGCGGTACAGGCGGCCGCCGTCGGCACCGAACGGGTCGGGGATGAAGCGTTCGGCGGTCAGGCCGGCGCGGCCGAAGTAACCGCGCGCCAAACACGGGCCGCCGAGATAGAGTTCGCCGACCGCACCCAAGGGAACCGGGTTGAGGTTAGGGTCAAGAATATAGAGGCTACGCTCGCCCAGGGCCGTGCCGATGGGTGCGTAGCCGGTGACTTCACGCGCATCGGCCTGCCAGGCCAGCGGGGTGATGACGGTTTCGGTCGGGCCGTAGCCGTTGACAATCATTTCAGGTTGCAAGGCGGCGCGGAGCTTAGCCAAGGCAGCGGACGATACGGCTTCGCCGCCGACGCAGGCGATGCGCAGCGCCAGGGTCTGGCCGCGCGCGGACACGGCGTCGGCGAGATGCAGCAAGGCGCTGGTCGGCGGGTAGACGACGGTCACGCCGTGAGTTTGCACCGAATCTAAGGTGTCGTCGCCGGTCCAGCGGCTGAAGCCCAGCACCACGCCGGCGCCGTAGCACAGCGGCGCCAGCCATTGCTCCATCGCGGCATCGAAGGTGAAGGCGGCGAAATGCAAGGCGCGGTCGGCCGGGGTGTAGCGGTACAAATCGCCGGCGGCCTGGATATGCCGGGTCAACGCGCCGTGCGCCACCGCGACGCACTTGGGCTTGCCGGTGGAACCGGAGGTCAGGATCAGGTAGGCCAGTTGTTCGGGGTGGATTTTTACCTCGGGCGGCGTGGCGGGCTGGTTCGACAGGTCGAGCTCGGCCAGATTCAGCCATGTGGGTTGGGCGCGCAGGTAGTCTTGATGCAAGATCAGGCTGACGCCGGCATCGGCGATCAGTTCGGCCAGGCGTTGGGCGGGTTGTTCGGGGTCGAGCGGCAAATAGGCAGCGCCGGCTTTCAGCACCGCCAGCATCGCGAGGATGGCCTCGATGCCGCGCGGCAGCAGCAGCGCCACCCGGCTTTCCCGGCCCAGGCCTTCGGCGAGCAGGCGGTGGGCCAGCCGATTGGCCCGAGCGTCCAGTTCGGCATAGCTCAGGCTCGCTTCGCCCGCAATCAGCGCCAACGCGTCGGGCTGCGCCTGGGCCTGGCGGCGGATCAGTTCGTGCACCGGGGTTTGGTGGTCGTAGGCCTTTGGCCAGCGGTTCCAACGCGTAA
>NZ_KB889966.1 GCF_000372865.1 Methylosarcina fibrata AML-C10
CATGAAAAACCTGAGCATAAGCCCTACTATAGAAATTAGACCAGGCTACCGTTTCAATGTTATGGTATCCAAAGACCTGACGTTTTCTAAACCATACCGTAGTTTTAATTATTGATTAACACCAGGGGAAAAACATGAAATTCCGTCATCGCATTTTAGCCGCTAAAATTGGCTTGCTGCTTTCCGTCAATGTTTCGGCGACCGGCATTCCGGTCTTCGATGCGGCTAACCTCGGACAAAACACAAACACAGCCCTACAATCCACCGTCTCCGCCATCGAAAACGTAGCGCAGACGCTAAAGCAAATCGATGAATACGCAACGCAGTTGCAACAGTACCAGGATCAGATTACCAACACGTTAGCGCCGGCCCAATACATTTGGGATCAGGCAAACGCAACGATCGGAAAAGTCATGGGGTTGGTGGATCAGGTGAGCTACTACAAATCGGTCGCCGGAAACCTGGACGGTTATCTCGCTAAGTATCAAGACGCCAACTATTACCAGAACTCATCCTGCCTGGGAACGGGAGGATGCAGTTCCGCGCAACGCACCGCGCTGACACAATCCACGTGGGACTCATCGATGGCACAAAAACGGGCCAATGACGCGGTATGGAAAGGTATCGAGCAACAAGATTCCCAATTGAGGGATGACGCCAGACAGTTGGAGCGGTTGCAAAGCCAAGCCAGCTCGGCCGGCGGTCGAATGGAGGCGATTCAAGCGGGCGTTCAGCTTGCGAGTAACCAATCGGCGCAGTTATTGCAAATTCGCACGCTGCTGCTGCAACAACAACAATTTGAAGCGGCCCGCGCTCAAGCGGTATCCGATCGGGAAGCTCAGGAATTGGCGGCTCATCGGCAATCGACATCAGCGCAAGTCGCGGCGGGGACTGTCGACAAAATTTAGGGGATTATATGAGCTGG
Organism: Methylosarcina fibrata AML-C10; assembly: GCF_000372865.1. Lineage (NCBI taxonomy): Bacteria > Pseudomonadati > Pseudomonadota > Gammaproteobacteria > Methylococcales > Methylococcaceae > Methylosarcina > Methylosarcina fibrata. The sequence goes on from NZ_KB889966.1 coordinate 926, forward strand.
AAATTGTTGGTGGTGATTATTACTGCATGCGTACTAGGCGGCGCTATTGGCGGCACGGTCGTGATTTTGGTCAAGGACGGCCCGACCGAGGCCCAGGCTCCGCAAAAAACGGAACGGCCACGCGCTAAATCTCATTACATAAAACCAGGCCAGGTCGACCGCATTTAATTTTCGGACCGAGGGCATTCGATGAAAAATAGCACTGTTATATCGTTATTTACTGTATTACTGCTGTTAACTATGTGCGGTTCCGCCAGTGCAGCAGTCGGAACCAACGACGTTATCCACGACGTGATTACCCGCTATTCCACAGCGGCCGGCAAATGGGCATCCAAAATCGAGGGACACGCCACCTGGCTATTTTGGGTACTTGTTACCATCAGCATGGTCTGGACGTTTGGCATCATGGCCGTTCGTCAAGCCGGGCTGAACGAGTTTTTTGCCGAATTTGTACGATTCACCCTGTTTACGGGTTTTTACTGGTGGTTGCTGGACAACGCGGCATCGAGTCTGAAGTTCGCGCCCGGAATCGTCGATTCGATGCGAAAACTCGGCGGCGAGGCATCCGGTTTAGGCACTGATTTTTCCCCTGCATACATCGTGAATATAGGATTCGATATATTCAATCGTGCCGTCGACCAGTTGAGTTTTTGGGATTTCGCCGATTCGATCATCGGCTTCATCCTAAGCTTGCTGATCCTCGTTATTCTGACCATCGTTGCCGTGAACATCGTGGTAACCCTTATCACCGCGTGGATTCTGATGTATGCCGGCATTATTTTCCTCGGGTTCGGCGGATCGCGCTGGACAAGCGATTTCGCCATCAATTACTACAAGGCGGTGTTCGCGATCGGCGCGAGCCTGTTCGCGATGACACTCCTTGTCGGCATCGGCGTGGACATTCTCGACGAATACTACAAGAGCATGTCAGGAGGGGTTGACTTCCGGGAGATGGCCGTCGTCTTGATCGCTTCGATCGTGCTGCTGTATCTCGTCGACAAGGTGCCGACAATCATTGCCGGAATCATCACCGGGGCCAGCATCGGGCAGGGCATCAGCTCGTTCGGAGCAGGATCGGCCATGGGTGCCGTGGGCATGGCTACGGCCGGTGCCAGTGTAGCCGGGGCAGCGCTCATGAATGGAGCACATAACATCGGCGGGGGATACCAGGCCCTTAAATCTGCGGTGCAGGCCGCTTCGGCCCATGCTGCAACCGGAGAGGGTATGTTCTCCGGTGCCGGCAGTAATAGCGGTAGTCCGCGCAGCTATGCCGATGCCATGGGGCATACAGCCCGGTTTACCGCTGATGTCGGTGCAAATCTGGCTAAGGGGGCGTGGGATGTTGGCAAGGAAAAGGTTGGCGACATGGTTCAGTCGTTTTCTGAATCCGCACACGACACCATCCCCGGCCAAGTATCGACCGCCATAGACAATCGCAGTAACCAAGGATCGGGATCGCCTGCGGTATCGGAGAGCCCGAACGCTACGGAAAACAGCATCGGCCCTGGGCAGCAATCAATGGACCCAGAGGTTGCGGCGTTCGTGAACAAAGGTCAGGGATGAGTCCGTTCCCCGCACGCGCGGGGATGAACCTAACCTATTTAGGAGATACCTATGAAAAACAGAAACCTTCTTTCATTGATTATCAGTCTAGCGATAATTGCATCGCCGGCCGTGTATGCCGAAAACCAGTCCGCATGTGAAACCATGTTATGCCTTGCTGGGCCATACCAAGGGCAGAGCGGCGGAAGTCAATGCAATGGGCCTATACAGCGTTATTTCGATATTAACGCATTCGACGGCGACGGCGATTTCGATCCATCTCAAACCGCACAGGACCGTCTCGATTTCCTCAACGGCTGTCAGTCGGCAGACCCCGCCTGGAAAAATGGGATAAACAACAAATACGGCTCAATCCAAGGATAGTAAGAGAATAATTATGCTTGCCGATGTTCCGCCAAATTTCGAAGAACGGATTGTCTGCTCGATCGCGATGGCGATCCGGTACGAGGTTCCCGCGAACATCGTCCTCGCTGTCGCGGAAATCGAAAACGGCCGGCCTGGCCAATGGGTGGCTAATACCAATGGCACTCACGATGTCGGTCCCATGCAGTTCAATACGGCGTACCTGAACCAGCTTAGCCGGTTCGGAATTACGCCGGCAGACGTGGCCGCTACAGGCTGCTATCCCTACGAACTGGCAACCTGGCGGCTCAAAGGTCATCTGGTCAGAGATACCGGCGATTTATGGACACGCGCCGCCAATTACCATTCTCGAACCCCGAAATACAACCGCGTTTACCGCCGCAAGCTGATGACCGTAGCCAGCCGCTGGGCCGGATGGATCGCCGAACGCTTCAAAGTGCGGGAAGTCTCCCAATGAATGAATAGACGCGCCTTAAAACTACCGAGACCCGGCTGCTCCCACGGATGGGGAAGCGGGTTTTATTTTTAGCCGCTAAAATAACGACATTATTCAGGCCAAAACTCAGGATTCAAAACCAGCTCGTTTCGCCATAGCAAAAGCCCAAAGGTAACAATGAAAATAAAAAAAATTCGACGGATAATTAGAGAGCAGTTGAACAGTGGCGGCGGATCGTTTTCGCTGGTCTCGACCTTTCAGGAATACATGCAAGACGCCTTGCAAATAGGTGTAGAAATGGACGCCGACGCCATAGTGATTTTCCTTTTATCCGGTGATGCGATCAATATCGGATTATTCGCGGGCCGAACTATGTTGTTTGGTGATGGGATCAAACAATATTTGAGTGATTATCATGAGGGCGTTGCAGAGCATACTGCTCATTGCATCGAATGGCTTGTTGATAGCGCGGTCGACGGCCTCAAAAATGACGATAATTTTTTTGCCGTGCTGAGAGACAATGAAACGGATAAATGGCGGGGATTCCGTGGTGATAAACCAATGACATTGGATGAAATTAAAGCGAGCAACAAAAAGGCTTTACACTAACCGAGCCGCTGCGATTGGTGACACATCCCCGCCGGCACCGGCCGCGATCGCCGGCATGTCTGTCATCAATCCAGGATTTCCGGTGGACTAACTTACCGATCGAGCCGAGTGTCATTTCGCCAAGTCCTACCTGTAACTTCGCGGTTATTGGGCGTTTTAAATTTTCTTGAATGCCTTCAGGAAGTTTTTGGGGTGGGCATGGAAACGAATGTGGCCATCGGCATTGAGTCGTTTAAAGCTTTCCTGAAACGCAGGCATGATATAGCCCCATTCACCGACACGGGAGAAAAAAACCACATAATCGATTTTTGCCCCTTTCCACCTGTTCTCTACTTTTATCGACTCGTCGTTCGATTCAATCGATTTAACTTGGATTCGGTAGTAGTTGGTGTCGTCGGCAATCACTAAGTCCGTTTTTTTGCCGTGATCGATTGCAGGAATCAGGACTTCCCAGCCGTCACTTGTAAGCCAAGAAGCGACGAGACTTTCATAGGAAAGTTGTTTGTGCGCGGCAAGGGTTTGTTGCTTAATAGTGGAATTTTTTACAGGCATGGCATTACCTTAGCGGTTAATGCCGTATGACACCCGTTCTAAGCGGTGGCCCTATGTGTATACGGTCCGAGATGGCCAACAGCCAATCTCCCAGTGAACATCACTTACTGGAAAAACAGTGTAGAGCAGCAGAGGTTGCCACACCTTACAAATCAGGATAAGCCCTATCTTTGTATTAAGACTACTCGCAGCGATAGCTGACAGGTGATGCGATGAACCGAAAGAATAAATGCAGGATATCTCGCTTGTCAAGAAGTTAAATTGTTTTGTAAGGGCGGCATTCCAGACTAGCGAATGTATAAAGGATGCTATATGATTACAAACGAACCACTTTAAACCGGAGTAGCAATCATGGCTACAGAAGCATTTACCGTCAGAGCAGAATCAGAACTTGTCCATCAACTTGATCATTTGGCTGATTCGTTGGACAGATCGCGTAACTATTTAGTGAATCAAGCGCTCAAGGAGTACCTGGAGCATCATGCTTGGCAGATCGAGAAAATTTCCCAAGGTATTGCGGCGGCGGAGCGTGGCGAATTGATCGCGCATGAGGACGTGATGCGCGAAATGGAAGACTTGATCGCCGGTAAAGCCCAAGGCAACTTGTGAAAATCGTCTGGACCGAACCCGCACGCCAAGATTTGCGACAAATCTTTATTTATATAGCCAAGGATAGTCCGAAATCGGCAGCCAAGGTGCTTTCGCTGATTAAAGAGCGCACGGTTTTACTTCAAGATAACCCCCTCCTCGGCCGAATGGGACGAGTCGACGGAACGCGGGAATTAGTCATTACGGGCTCCCCTTACATTCTGCCGTATCGCCTGAAAGAGAACCAAATTCAAATCTTGGCGGTATTTCACAGCGCAAGACGATGGCCTGAGCATTTCAATTGATTGAGCAAAAAGCCCAAAGAATGGAGCCATAACCTACGTGCTGAAACTTGAAGACATTCGTAAAGATGCCGCCCTTAGCGGAATAGAACCGGATCAAATTGTCCGCGTGGTGACGACCGAACCGGTCGGCGATCATGCGCTTACCGTCTATTACCGTACCGCCGATGGAAAACTGGCGGAACGGATGTTGTTTCGCACCGATGAGCCCAAGCTTTCATTGGCCGAAGCTGGACGTCCGTGGGCTTTTGATGCGCCGGGGGATCAATTCAAACTGGGGCTTGAAGCCTATCGCATTCAGCTCGCCCATCTTTTCGACCCGATGATGGCGGTTCATACCTCGAACGTGGAACCGTTACCGCACCAGATTTCTGCCGTTTACGAATCGATGTTGCCGCGTCAGCCGTTGCGGTTCGTTCTGGCCGACGATCCGGGGGCGGGTAAAACGATCATGGCTGGCCTCTTTATCCGGGAATTGTTGATGCGGGCCGATGCCAGACGCATTCTAATCGTGGCGCCGGGCAGCCTCGTCGAACAGTGGCAGGACGAACTTTATGAAAAATTCGGTGTGGAGTTCAAGATTTTCAGCCGGGAGCTGGATCAAACATCCCATTCCGGCAATGCCTTCAATGAAAATGCGTTACTGATCGCGCGTCTGGATCAGCTATCCCGGAGCGAGGAGCTGCAAAACAAGCTGCAATCGACCGATTGGGATCTGGTCGTGGTCGATGAAGCGCACAAGATGTCGGCTAATTATTTCGGCAGCAAGATCAACGAAACCAAACGCTTCAAGCTCGGCAAGCTGTTGGGTTCGATTTCCCGGCATTTTTTGCTGATGACCGCGACCCCTCATAATGGCAAGGAAGAAGATTTCCAGTTGTTCATGTCGCTGCTGGACGGCGACCGGTTTTATGGCAAATTCCGCGAGGGCGCTCATAAAGTCGATATTTCCGACATGATGCGCCGCATGGTCAAAGAAGACTTGCTCAAGTTCGACGGTACGCCGCTCTTCCCTGAACGGCGCGCCTATACCGCCAATTATGAGCTTTCCGAGTTGGAGTCGTCGCTCTATGCTGATGTGACCGATTATGTGAAGGAAGAGATGAACCGTGCGGACAATCTGGACGGCAAGCGTAAAGGTACGGTCGGCTTTGCGTTGACGCAACTACAGCGGCGTCTGGCTTCCAGTCCCGAAGCGATCTATCAGTCATTGAAACGCCGGCGGAAGAAACTCGAAAATCGCCTGCGCGAAGAAAAGCTGGTCAACCGCGGCCATCGTGTCGCCGAAACCTTAGCTGATTATGACGTGTACAAGGATGTTCCCGACGACGTTTACGAAGCCGCCGAAGAAATGCCCGATAGCGATTACGAGCAGTGGGTCGATAAAGTCGTCGATCAGGCGACTGCGGCGCGGACGATCGAGGAGCTCCAGGCTGAAATCATTATATTAGAGGGCTTGGAAGAGAAAGCCAGGAAAGTCGTGCATTCCGGCCAGGATCGCAAATGGGAAGAACTGTCTTCCCTGCTTCAGGACCGCCCGGAAATGTACACATCTGGCGGCTCCCGGCGCAAACTGATCCTTTTTACCGAGCATAAGGACACCCTGAATTACCTGTATGACCGGATCACAGGTCTGTTGGGCAAACAGGATGCGGTCGTGGTCATCCATGGAGCGGTCAACCGCGACGACCGCCGTAAGGTGCAGGAACGCTTCCGCAACGACCCCGATGTGTTGGTTCTGCTTGCGACCGACGCCGCCGGCGAGGGCGTGAATCTGCAAAACGCCAATCTGATGGTCAATTATGACCTGCCCTGGAATCCTAATCGGCTGGAACAGCGTTTTGGTCGTATTCACCGTATCGGGCAAACCGAAGTGTGCCACTTATGGAACATGGTGGCGAAAGAAACCCGCGAGGGCGAAGTCTTTCAACGCCTATTCGACAAATTGGAGGTCGAGCGCGCAGCCTTGGGTGGCCGAGTTTTCGATATTCTGGGCGAGGCCTTTGAAAACCATTCGCTGAAGGATTTGCTGATCGAGGCCATTCGTTATGGCGAACGGCCCGATGTTAAAGCCAAGCTTCATCAAGTGATCGAGGGCGCACTCGATACCTCGCATCTCAAAGCGATTATGGACCGCAATGCTTTATGTGAAGAACACATGGGCCTGGAACAGCTTTTTGCGATCAAGGAAGAGATGGAGAAAGCGGAAGCCCGTAAACTCCAGCCTTATTTCATCCGGGCTTTTTTCACCGAAAGTTTCAAATTGCTGAATGGCGAGATGCGGCCGCGCGAAGAAGGCCGCTACGAAATTCGCCATGTTCCGGCCGTGATCCGCGAGCGCGATCGGGTAATCGGTGAAACCCGAACGCCCGTAGTGGCGAAATATGAACGGATTTGCTTTGAAAAGCAGCATATCCGCGTGGACGGCAAACCGATGGCGAGTTTGATTCATCCGGGACACCCGTTAATGCATGCGATCATTGATTTGACCCTGGAAGCCCATCGCAACAAGCTCAAACAAGGCGCTATCCTGGTCGATCCAAATGACGACACATTAGAGCCAAAAGTGTTGTTCATGCTTGATCATCGGATACGTGAGGGTTCCGGCGATGCGAGTAAAGACGTGTCCCGGCGGCTGCAATTTGTCGAGATCAATCAGCGGGGCCAAACCGTGCATGCGGGTTGGGCGCCTCACCTCGATTTACAACCGATCGATGACTACGACCTCAAACTGGTTGCCGATGTGTTGAATGCGCCTTGGATTACCAACAATCTGGAGGCTTTAGCCTTGGCGCAGGCCTCACAAAAGCTGGCTCCAGAACATTTTGACGAAGTCAGAACACGGCGGGAACGACAAGTCGATAAAATCCTGGCGGCCGTCAATGAACGCCTGGTCAAGGAGATCAATTATTGGTCGGACCGCTATATCAAGCTCAGCATTGATGTGGCTGCCGGCAAGCAGCCAAAGTTGCAGCCGGACAATGCCAAACGCCGGGTCGAGGAATTAACCGCCCGCCTGGAGCAGCGCAAAAAAGAACTGGAAACCATGCGTCATGTAGTGTCCAGCACGCCGGTTGTAATTGGCGGAGCCTTGGTCATTCCACAAGGACTTTTAGCGCAGCGCAAAGGAGAAACCACATTTTGCGCTGATGCCATGGCTCGCGCACGTATCGAGCAGATTGCCATGCGGGCGGTGATGGAAGCTGAACAGCGTTTAGGCCACAGCGTTTTCGATGTCTCGGCGGAAAAATGTGGTTGGGACGTAACTGCCAGGCCGCCCAGACTGGACGACAAGCTGCCCGAAGACCGTCATATCGAAGTCAAAGGCCGGGCCAAAGGCCAAAGTACAGTTACCGTGAGTCGCAATGAAATCATTTATGGCTTGAACCAGAAAGAAAAATTTCTTTTGGCCATCGTCGAGGTCGATCAAAACGGCGAGTTCGAGGGGCCGCATTATATTCGTAACCCCTTCCAGCAAGAACCGGATTTCGGCGTGGCCAGCATCAACTATGATTTGAAAGAGCTGCTTTCCAAAGCACTCCCACCGGAACAAACACGATAAGGAATAATAGAGCATGAGCTCGAATATCAAAGTGCCCAAAAAACTGATCGAAGTGGCTTTGCCCTTGGACGACATCAACGAGGCGGCTGCGCGGGAAAAATCCATTCGACATGGCCATCCCAGCACCTTGCATCTTTGGTGGGCCCGTCGTCCCTTGGCGGCAGCAAGGGCGGTAATTTTTGCGCAAATGGTTAATGATCCGGGCGGCGAGCGCGGTTATTACGCCGGAAAAACCAAGAAACAGGCCGACCAGGAGCGGGAAAAACTGTTCGACATCATTCGCGAACTGGTGAAATGGGAAAACACCAATAACGAGGCAATTTTGAACCGTGCCCGTGAGGTGATCTGGCAAAGTTGGCGGGAAACCTGCCAACTTAATAAAGGTAAACCTGGGTTTGATCCCGAAAAATTGCCCGCTTTTCATGATCCTTTTGCTGGGGGCGGAGCACTTCCTTTAGAGGCGCAGCGTTTGGGTCTAGAGTCTTATGCTTCTGATCTCAATCCCGTGGCGGTGATGATCAATAAAGCGATGATCGAAATCCCGCCAAAATTTGTTGGACGTGCGCCGATCGGTCCAATTCCACCGAATGAAAAACAAACTCATCTGCATGAAGACTGGTCTGGTGCCAAAGGTCTAGCTGAGGATGTGCGACGCTATGGGCATTGGATGCGAGAGGAAGCTTTCAAGCGTATCGGCCATCTTTATCCTGAAATCGAGATAACGGCTGATATAGCCAAAGAGCGTCCCGATTTGAAAGGCCTGGTGGGGCAGAAATTAACCGTGATAGCCTGGCTTTGGGTAAGGACGGTGAAAAGCCCGAACCCGGCTTTTAGTCATGTCGATGTGCCTCTGGCATCCAGTTTTATTTTGTCTAGCAAAAATGGCAAAGAGGCTTGGGTTGAACCGATTATTGAAGGTGATCAGTATCGGTTTGAAGTGCGAACAGGAAAAATACCGGATGGTGCTAAAGAGGGAACAAAATTATCCCGTGGAGCTAACTTTCGCTGTTTGATTTCAAACACGCCCATAGCAGGCGAGCACATTAAAGGCGAAGGCAAAGCAGGACGTATGGGACAAAAGCTGATGGCGATTGTCGCCGAAGGAAAGGGTAGCCGAGTTTATTTGTCGCCAACGCAAGAAATGGAGTTAATCGCCAGCCAAGCGAAACCTGAGTGGATGCCAGAAGCCGAAATCGCTCATGATAAACGCTCGATGTTTACACCATTATACGGTATGACACATTTCAAGCATCTTTTTACTTCTCGCCAACTGGTTGCTCTTAATACACTTTCTGATCTTGTGCAGGAAGTACGAGTTAAAGCCATTGAAGACGCTAAAGCCGCCGGGATATTGGATGATGGCAAAGGGCTTGATCAAAATGGCACAGGAGCCACGGCTTATGGGGATGCTTTGGCTATATATTTAGCTTGCGCGCTTGGAAAAATCGCAAATATTGGTTCATCCATCGCAACATGGATGAGTGACAGAGGGGCATTCCGCGAAACATTTGCACGACAAGCTATACCCATGACATGGGATTATGCTGAGGCTAACCTATTTGCCGATGCTGGTGGTAGTTTTGCCACGGCTATCAGCAAGGGTGTAATGGCTATCTCACACCTTCCAACTAATACAAGCGGGAAAGTGTTTCAAGCTAATGCTTCATTACAGAATATAAGTCAATCTAAGCTCGTTTCTACTGATCCCCCCTACTATGACAATATTGGCTATGCAGACCTCTCTGATTTTTTCTATGTCTGGCTACGTCGTTCATTGAAACCAATTTATCCTAGCCTTTTTGGCACGTTAGCAGTTCCTAAAGAAGAGGAATTGGTTGCAAATCCTTATCGTCATGGTTCTAAGGAAAAAGCCGAGCGTTTTTTTATGGAAGGCATGACACGAGCCTTCCATAATTTGGCCGAACATGCACATCCAGCCTTTCCAGTCACGATTTATTATGCTTTCAAACAGTCTGAAACAAAGGACATGAGCACAATATCTACTGGTTGGGAAACTTTTTTGGAAGCGGTTTTACACGCCGATTTTTCCATAACCGGTACTTGGCCAATGAGGACGGAAGGCTCAGGTCGACTGATTGCCAAAGACAACAACGCATTAGCCTCTAGCATTATTCTCGTCTGTCAAAAACGCGATCAAGACGCAGAAAACACTTCCCGCCGCCAATTCCAAAAAGAATTGCGCGAAAAAATGCCAGAAGCGTTGGAAACGATGATTGGAGGAGCTGAAGGCTCAACACCCATTGCTCCCGTGGATTTGGCGCAAGCCGCGATTGGTCCGGGCATGGGGATTTTTTCAAAATACCAGGCTGTCCTGAATCAGGATGGCTCACCAATGAGCGTACATGACGCACTCATTCTAATTAACCGTGAAATCACTGATTATTTGAACCCTGATTCCGGTGATTTTGATAATGACACGTTGTTTTGTTCGTCTTGGTTCGATCAATACGGTTGGAGTACCGGGCCGTTCGGTGAAGCCGATACACTATCCCGCGCCAAAGGTACGACCGTGGATGGCGTCAAACAAGCCGGGGTGGTTGAATCCGGGGGCGGCAAAGTGAAGCTGAAAAAATGGGAAGATTATCCGGATGATTGGGACCCGAAAACCGATCACCGGATGCCGATCTGGGAAGCCCTGCATCACATGATTCGAACATTGAACCGTAAAGGTGAAGGCGAAGCCGGAACTTTATTAGCCCGTATGCCAGAAAGAGGCGAGCACATTCGTCAACTGGCCTATCACCTTTATACCCTCTGCGAACGTAAAAAATGGGCGGAAGAAGCGCGGGCTTATAACGAACTGATTACCTCGTGGCACGGTATTGTCTCGTCTTCTCACGAAGTTGGCCATAAAGGAACACAAAACGACCTGTTCGAATAATATAAAAGGCGAATTAATAATGACAATAAAACCTTGGCGTGAGATCGCCGTTCCCCATCAGGATGTTTTGAAAGGCACTTTCCAGGAATCCGAATTCGCTGCCGATATTTCGCAGGTTCATCAAGGCAAGGCTTCGCCTGAATATCAGGACCCGAGCCAGTTTTTTGCGCGCACCTATATCACTGAGGGCATGGCTTTATTGCTCGATAGCGTCGTCAAACGCTTGGGTGGACAAGGCGGCGATCCGGTCATTCAACTGCAAACGGCTTTTGGGGGTGGTAAAACCCATACCATGCTGGCCGTTTATCACTTGGCTAAAGGCGAACGGCCGGTCAGCGAACTGAATGGGATATCTGTCATTGTCGATGCGGCGGGGGTTACCGAACTGCCTAAAGCCCGTGTCGCTGTTATCGACGGGATCAATTTCAGCGTCTCAGAACCCAAGCCGCACGGTGCTATTCGCTGCCATACGCTTTGGGGTGAGCTCGCTTGGCAGCTGGGCGGCGAAAGCGGCTATGAGCTGGTCCGTGCAGCGGATGAAAGTGGCACTTCGCCCGATAAAGACACCATCATTGTCCTGCTCTCCCAGGCGGCGCCCTGCGTCATTTTAATGGACGAATTGGTCGCTTATTACCGGCAATTCCAGGAGGGACGGAGTTATCCGGCCGGCACCTTCGAAACCAACATGACCTTTATTCAAGCGCTGACCGAAGGTATTAAATCCGTTCCGAAAGCGATCATGTTGGCGTCTTTGCCAGATTCGCATAATGCCGGTGAAGGCCGTGGCCAGGTCGTTTTGGCCGAGCTGGAAAACTATTTCCGCCGTTTACATAAAATCTGGAAACCGGTATCGAAAGACGAAGCGTTCAGCATTGTACGTCGGCGTTTGTTTGATCGAATCGACGATCAATTATCGATGGATGATGTATGCCGCGCTTTTGCCGATTTTTATATCGCCAACAAAACCGAGCTGCCGAATGAAACGCAGGAAGGACGCTATCTTGATCGAATGAAGCAAGCCTATCCGATTCATCCGGAAATCTTTGACCGGCTTTACGAAGACTGGTCCACGTTGGCTGGTTTTCAGCGGACGCGGGGCGTATTGCAGTTATTGGCACAGATCGTCCACCGCCTTTGGAAGGATGGAAATTCTGATCTGATGATCATGCCAGGCAGTCTGCCGTTGTACGATGCGACGGTTAGAAATAAATGCCTGGATTTCCTGCCTCAAGGCTGGGACCCAGTGATCGACCAAGACATTGACGGTGAGCATTCCCGTCCTGCCGATCTGGATAAACAGCCATTATTCGGAAAGATCCAGGCCGGCCGACGCTTAACCCGGACAGTGTTTTTGGGCAGCGCTCCGGGATCAGCCGGGAAAATGACCAAAGGCCTGGAATCGGAGCATATCCTGTTGGGGGTGGCCCAGCCGGAGCAAGCCATTGGTCACTATAAGGATGCGCTAAAGCGCTTGCTCGATAAGCTCAACTACATTAATCATGAAAATAGCCGTTTTTGGTTTGACATTACGCCGAACCTGCGCCGGGAAATGGAAACCCGCAAACAGCGCTTCACCGAACGTGACGATGTGATCCCGCTTTTGAAGGATCGAGTCAATCGGGTCATGGCTAAAGGCCATGTTTTTGCGGGTATTCATGTGTTCACAGCATCAGTAGATGTTCCTGATGAATATGGTGTAGGCCCTCGGTTGGTGGTACTCGCCCCCAATGCGGCTTTCAGCAAGGGCGCATCCAATACGGCCTTCGCTGCGGCCGAGGAGATTTTACGAAATCGAGGCGACCAACCCCGGCAAAAGCAAAACCGGTTGCTATTTCTTGCCCCGGATTACGATGTGGTCAGTCGTTTGCGCGAGCAAGCCCGAAGTTACCTGGCATGGGCTTCGATCGTCTCGGACATCGAGGCGGAAAAACTGGTGCTCGATACGATCCAGGTGAAGCAGGCTAAAAAGCAGAAGGACGACGCCGATCAATCGTTGCTGCGGATGGTTCGCGATACTTACAAATGGCTCATTTGCCCATCGGAAGAGTTTGTAAAGGGTAAGCCAACACTGAACTGGGAAGCCGTCGCAGTTTCTACGGCCTCCTCTAATCTGGTACAGGAGATCGAGAATAAGCTCAGAGAAGAAGAGTGGCTGATTACCGACTGGTCCCCGGTCCACCTGATGAACATTTTGAAACAATGGTATTTCAAGGACGGCATGCAGGAAATTAGCGCCTTGAAAGTCTGGCAGGATACCAATTGTTATTTGTATCTGCCCAGGCTGGTAAACAGCCAAGTTTTTGATCGAGCGATTTCCCAAGGGCTCGAAACCGAAGATTTCTTTGGCTACGCAAGCGGCAAAGATGGCGATAATTATTTAGGGTTTGCCTTTGGTCGTAATGCGCTTGTGACGATCGATGATTCGGCCTTACTGATCGAAAAAGAGGCAGCACTGCAATATAAGGAGCGGACGAAGCCAAAGCCTGCGCCGCAGCCTGGCCCAGTAGTTCTTGGTGGCATAAATGAGCCTGGATCAGGGGCGAAACCTCAGCCAGAGCCACCCTTACCGCCAACAACCGTTCACGCTGCTAAGAAACAGTTTTATGGGACTATTAACCTCGATCCGATCAAGGCAAAAATGGACTTTGCCACCATTGTTGATGAGGTAGTTCAGCAATTCACGGCCAAAATCGGCGTCAATGTCGAAATCTCGATCGAAATCCGGGCGACTTCAAGGGATGGATTTGATGAGACCGTTCAGCGGACTATCAAGGAAAACTGCAATGTTCTAAAATTCGGCAATGTAGAGTTTGAGTAGCCTTATAGTTCCGGAGAGTTAATGTGGATGCTGATTTTAATACTGCGCTGGATGATATTACCGCACATTTAACTTCCGAACGGCAGGTATGGCTTTTTGGTGCGGGAATCAGTTGTTGCTCTGGTTTACCTTTGATGGGTACTCTCACTGAACTAGTCGCTTTACGTTTGGAAGACAGTAAAGACAATACTTATAGCTTATTTTGCCAAATTCGCAATCAGCTACCCGAAACCAGCCATATTGAGCATGTATTAAGTCAGATTGGTGATCTAATAGCTCTTGCTGAACGATCACGGGATGGTGTGACGCGTATTGATAATAAAGACATAAATTCTGAATCTTTAAAAGAATTACACGGCAATATCCGAGATGCTATCCAAGCTATCATTCGGTATGGATATCATGCTAGAAATGGTGATGAAGAGATAAGAATTGCCTGCGAGAGTGACAAAGTTGTAAGTGTTGATTTACATCAAAAGTTTATAAAAACGCTCTTTGCTGTGCGCGAAAAACCTGGCCGATCCCAGAGGCCTATTCAGTTCTTCACACTAAACTATGACACATTATTAGAGGATGCACTGGCTATGGAACGCGTTGCATTTGTTGACGGTTTTAGCGGTGGGGGAATGGCATTTTGGTCTCCACAGATCTCCTATAGCGAATGGGGAGTTTCTCATCGGATAAACGCCCATGTTTATAAACTACATGGATCTGTAGATTGGCATTCGGATTTTCAACAGGGTTTTGTTTATAGATGTCGAGATGGACGTTCTTATCCAAAACGAGCTGGTAATGTCCTGATTTATCCTCAATCCACGAAATATCTTGCAACGCAGAAAGACCCTTTTGCAAAATTATTCGAACACTTCAGGTCTGCATTAACAGATAATTTTGGGAATGTACTTGCGATCTGTGGTTATAGTTTTGGTGATGAACATGTTGATCTTGAGATTGAGTCTGCAATGGCTCGATCAGATTCAAGAACAGTTATTGTTGCCTTTGTTCAGGAGATAGAAACGGACGAAGGGTTCCAACTCCCCTCACGCTTGATTAAGTGGTTAAGCGAGAAGCCATGGAGAGGGCGTGTTTTTGCTATCACCAGCCGCGGGTTATATCATGGGAGCTTAAATAACTTATGCGAAATACCAAGAACATTTGATTGGTGGACATTTGAAGGTGTTACTAAATTTTTGAGCGACGGCCCGCAACAGATTAAGCCTATACCTGATAGCAACGATGAAACGAGCAATGTAGTAGGGACTGAGGAGACTCAATAATGAGGCCTTTTGATGTCGTTCCAGACCTTAAGATCGGTTCTATTATTGAGGTAAGTGGCACGTCTGTACGTGTCGAGCTAGATGGAGGAATCACGGAACTTACTCGATCCTACGAAGGACGTGTCTATGCTGTTGGACAAATTGCAAGTATCGTGAAAATACATTTTGGCCGTCGTATCTTGTTCGCTTATGTGCGGTTGTTACGAATGCGATCAGATTTACAACTTGAAGCAGGTGCAAATCCCCTCCCTCCTGAACGTGATCAGCGAATTATGGAGGTTGATCTTTTTGGAGAAGGTATTTGGCACGCCAATAAAAATAGCCTTGATTTTTCAAGAGGTGTAACGACCTATCCTTTGCCATTGCAAGGTGTTTATCTTATGTCGCACCATGAGGTGCAGGCCGTATTTAGTGCTGCTGAGAATCAACGAGGTAATGGAGAGAATCCATTGGTTGAGCTTGGACGCTATGTCGGAGCTGAAGCGGCGATAGCTCGTGCAAACATCAACAAAATGTTTGGGCAACATTGTGCCATCCTCGGTTCTACTGGTTCGGGAAAATCGGCAACAGTAGCCGCATTATTACATGGAGTTCTAAATCAGCCGTCTTCCGATGGTCCATGGCGACCACGAATTATTGTGATCGACCCTCACGGTGAATATGCAAAGGCTTTCGGTGACAGGGCAATTGTTTACCGCGCTTATGAAACTCAAGCAGGCGGCGAAGAAGCGTCCAGACCTGTTTTGCGTTTGCCATACTGGCTCATGTCAGGAGATGAATTTAGATCACTTATTATCGGAAAAACCGAGGAAGAGGCAACTTCACAGAATAACATCGTTTATAAATCGCTAGCACATGCCAGAATGGTCCAACTCAATATGATTGAGCCGGCTAAGGAATGGGTTGGGAATACGACACAAGATGCAGAGCCTGATGCACCAAGGCCACTGAGCGGAATCGAGGCTAGTCGAATAGAAGCATTTGACCGAGATATGCCTTACCCGTTTTCACTAGATGAGTTTAAAGACCATATTATTAAAGAACAAGGGATTAACTGGAAAACCAATAAATGGGATAAAAAATCGGCAACAGACTTTAAATCACATCGCTCGATATTGGATAAATTAAATGTACTTAGAGCTGATCCTCGCCTTGATTTTATGATGAAATCATATGTTGAGGGGGAGCCTGATCTTGCGGAAATTATTGAACAGTTTGTAGGCGCCCCGGGTGAAGATAAGAAGAGTGATATTCGTATTATCGATATTTCCGGTCTTCCTAACGAGGTGGCCGGGCCTTTAACTGCAGTAATAGCCAGGTTACTGTTCCAGTATAAAGTCTGGCAAACTCGGGCGGAACGAGAGCGTGACCCGGTCCTTTTAGTTTGCGAAGAGGCTCATCGATACGTTCCTAACCATGGGCAGGCCGAGTACGAAGGAGCCCAGACGGCAATACGGAGATTAGCAAGAGAAGGGCGGAAATATGGACTTGGTTTGATGTTAGTCTCCCAGCGTCCAGCGGATGTTGAGAGTACAGTTCTGTCGCAATGCAATTCATGGGTGATTCTTAGGCTAACAAATTCGGCTGATCAGGAGCATGTATCACGTTTCTTGCCAGATAGTCTATCTGGGTTAACCAAACTTTTGCCTTCCCTGGTTAGGCGTGAAGCGATATTTGTTGGAGAAGCAGCGGCGATCCCTGCTCGCATAAAAATACGAGAACTAACTAAAGATCAACTTCCAGATTCTAATGACATTACCTTTGCTGATGGCTGGGCAAAGCCTCCAATTGGAATTGAAGATATTGAGAAAGTTGTTCGTCGGTGGCGAAGAGAAAGTCAGTAAAAATAAATTTATTTATTTTTCCA
The DNA here is from genome assembly GCF_000372865.1 of Methylosarcina fibrata AML-C10. Taxonomy (NCBI): domain Bacteria; kingdom Pseudomonadati; phylum Pseudomonadota; class Gammaproteobacteria; order Methylococcales; family Methylococcaceae; genus Methylosarcina; species Methylosarcina fibrata. Next base: position 17,765 of record NZ_KB889966.1, read on the forward strand.
TTTTCGCTTTATAGGCAGTTCCCAGTCTTTTGGGAGCTGACTCCCTCCGTTTAAGGGTTTTTTGCACGTGCTTGATTGCCTCGTCTTCATTATTGACGATAGTAACGAGGATTCGCCCTTTGCCGCCGATGCGCCCGTAAGTCGTTTCGACGATCCAATTACCGAAGAGGTCCTGCCCATAAGCAATCGAATAAGCGCGGTGAATATTGCGAGCAGGATCTCGTGCTTCCAAATAGGCAACAGGCTTCAGCATGAGGCGTTCTCCACGATGTCTCCACTATATGTAACGGCATCGCTATATTAGGCCGGATGGATACCCATGACATACCGGCCTTCATTCGACGCAATACCGGAGTACCCTATCGCGCCCTAAGCGGGCTAGTAATTTTAATCGGCGATATTTGCATTCACTTATTCAATTACTACATAAAAAGGATCGCTTTTCCCCTGCATAACCTCAGTTGCTTTCCTAATGAGAAAAGCCTCCACAATATGTACCCCGCGATACTGTAAACCCTCCCAACGCGAATTGTTGCTGTCGCTTTCGTAAAACTCTCCTCTCAATGCCTGTGCCTTTTGGGCCGCTTTATCCGTATTTGTCACCCTCCACATAACATAATACTCATTGGGAAATGGCAAACCCGAACCACTTGAAGCACTAAATTTAATCCAGTAACCACTTTTCAATGGCTCTAAACTTGTTATCTGCCTTATTGGCTGTCCATATCTACCCGTATATAAATACGCAGAAACTTTCACCGCGACTCCGGCACTAGAACTTGCACGCCATTTGGGACGGTGCATATGTGGAAGCCGATTAAATCCCTTTGGCAAAGCTATGGAACCTAAACTTCTCACTAAGGTGACAAGGTCGGAACCAGCCGATGCGAGTGACCTGCCACTCAATTCTAGGGCAGCCGATTCACTAACACATGCCGCTTTAGCAACCGTCTCTTCCGCTGCGAAGTCATCCCCAAACACGCGCCTCCATTTTCCAATGCTCTCTTCCTTGTCAGATTCGTCGTAGGCGTCATCGATCCACCCTCTGTATAGGTTGATCTTATTTCTGAAATTGCTGTATTTGGTTTCATCCCATGCGTTGCTCTGGATTTCCTCGTACAGTACCGGGTTTCTGACCGTTGGCTTGGTCGGATTGGCTTGCAACCAGTCGTCCAACCTGCCAATAAGTATTTTCAGGCTCGTAGGAACGTCGGTAAACGGCTTGTTGATGCTGTCTACATAGGAAATCCGATCCCCAAGCAGAGTTGTAAGGAGGAATGACTGGCAAATAAAGTTTGTTTTGATGTCGCGCATGTACTTTAAAAGTCGCGTCACCTTCCTGAGGTTATTCTTCCCAGATATAGAATTTTTATCGATGAGCCAGTCCGTGTATTCTCCCGGCTTGGATCTCTCAAATTCGTTTGAATTTCTGTTGCAAACCTCGTATGTGCCAGAATATAGCCTGTCTTTGACACACGGGGCTATATCTATTTTCCTTTCTCCCGCATATTCGATTGTCACGCAATGAGAATACCTCCGTGTTTTCTCCTTATAAATTCCGCTCCCTTGGAACTCCGTATAGAGGTTGTTGACGTAATCCTTGGCCTCCCATCCGTCTACAGGCTTGACGTAAACGATAAGGTCGGCATCGAATGGGTAATCCGTCAACGGCTTTATGATGGTTTTATGTGCCCATGACCCTTGGGGCTTAAACTCTATAATCTCTGGCTTCCAATCCGAATTATTGATAAATGTCTTTATTGCTTCGATGCTATCCTCAAGAAGAGTCACTCTAGTTTGGTTCAGATTGACGGTATCCCTTAAGAAATCGTCGAAATGCGTTATCAACTTCATTACTTGCCCTCGAATGCGGTCCTAGACTCAATTTATACCTTTTGCCGTTTTGGCCTGTTTTACCCAATACTCAGCGCCGCTGTTCATGTTTGATTCCATCTTTGGCCGCAGAGGCTTGTAAAGCCAGTTGAATATCAAGGGGCTGGACGCCCGGTGAGCAAAGATCGCGTCCTGTAGTTCCCTGGAAGCTTCGGTCACTTCTTCTACGGTAGCATTTCCCAGCGCTTTGTCCCATAGCTTCTCTATCTCGCTTTTCAGGTTCTCCAAAGTCTTCATCGCATCGGTTTGACGATAGTATTCTCGTATTGCCCAGTTTAGCGCCGGGGATATGGGTACAAGAATGGTGATTACGAAGGAAGTCACGGTAAAGCCTACGGTCGAAGAAACTACCGTCGAAGCTATAACGATAAGAGCAATCGACCAGGATATGATGTTTCTGTACCTTGTTCTTAGCTCTCTGTCGTACCATAGGTTTGTCCGTTGGCAAATGATTCTTGCCAAATGGATAGGCAGTTCTTTAGCTACGGTTGGATACCAGTCTGTTAGCCGCCTTTCGTCTGAGGCGCTTAGCTTGCAGGAGGATTCCCGCGCTACATCCTCCGGGTCAACCGCCCTACCGACAAGAAACTTATTCCATTCGAGGGATAGGACGTGGCAGTCGAATTCTTCTTGCAGTTTTGCCGCAGTTTTCATCCGCACCTTATGCGACCGGTCAATGAGAAGAGCGTCTATAAATCCGAAGGATAATGCGAAAATAGCAATAAAAGGCTTTAGGTCAGGCTTAAAGACCGCTGCTATACCCCCGAGTATTGGCAAAAGCATCGTCACTAGCAATGCGATTGCCTGGTATTGTTTCGACCTGTTATATATCACGATAAAAGCGCGAACTATCCTGATCATTTCAGGTTGATTCTGTATTTTTTCTATTTCGTTCATCTATAACCCATACTTATGAAGTAGCTTCCAGCCAGGTAGGGTGGCTACGTGTACCTTCGTGCGTACCCTACCTGGCTGGTTTTGAGCCTAACAAGTGATTATCCCGGTCGGTATATTTACGCCGAAACTGAGTCTACCGCAAGCACAAGTTCCACGAAAATGGAATGCAAGCCGGTGTCGGTAAATGCAAGCTCAGTTGCAATTAATTCGAGCCCAAAACAGCGATAAATGCGAGCCCGGCCGATTTCAAACGCGAGCTGTTACAGTTATGCGACACGTGAAAGCCCCCCTGAGTAGACAATCAACGTAAGGCTAAGTTAACCGTTGCAGCGGGTTGACTGGAGCCACAGTTGGGCGATTCCCTCACTTAATATTCATTGAAATCAGGCTCGTATTCGGGTATTTCGTTGCGGGCATCTTCAAGCTGCTCCTCTGTATATAAATCAAAGAATTCAGCCGCTGTGTATGTTGTTGTCGAAGAAAAAGCATCACCTAACCCGCACGCAGAAAGCTTCGAGTATCCGGAGATTTTCAAGCCACACGCAATGCACTCAAATGCGGACGGAAGCATTGTTTGGCGTTGGATCACTTCATCGTCGCCGACCCTTGTAGACACCGGACCACTTGGATTGCCATGTAAAATTGCCGGGGAAGCACAAGATGGGCAGGATACGCGATGCCCTGCGTGGCGTGTTGCCCATGCAGTTGCCTGAAGAGTTGCAGATTTACGTTCTTCCTCCAGCTTATTCGACCATACCGTCGCATGTGCCTTTATGTCTTGATCAACTGCCTTTGCCGCTGCGTCATTTAGTGATGCAATCATTTCAAGCGCTCGTTCTGGATCGGAAACAAAGTCCGCCAACTGCTTGCCCATCGATTCCAATAAGATTTTGCAGGAGCGATAAAACTTTGGAAGCCATTCCGCAGTACCTAACCCGGTAAATACGATTTCTCCCGAATGAAGTTCCGCGTTTCTTCTTTCTACATGCTTACTGCAGAAACCGGCTACCTCTTGATTAAAGTCTGGCAATAACTCATTCAAGCGCACCAAGACTTCTTTTGTCCCAATTGATGTCGGAGTAAATTTCTTAGCTGTTGGTGCCTTTCCCAACGCATGCATAATATTTCGCCAATTTTGTGCATCTGCCAGGAGAACCGGAGAGATGTGAGCCAGTGCAGCCCTAGCGAGTAGTTCCAGACTGAGCGCAGACCAAAGGCCATACTTCCATTCATCGGCCACAGTTGAATTCATCTGTTCGATATATAGTTGTGCTTTCGCGAGCAAGGTATCCGAAGACCATGGATTCGGTTCGATTGCATTCGACATTTACTACGCTCCTAAAGTGTTTAGATAAATACGCTCAATTACTCGATTCATCGAGCCTTCTGGAACCGCCGATCTCCCGTGAAGCATTCTCCAGTTGTCGATAATGATAGTGTCTCCTGACTGGAGTAGGTTCACTGAAATAATCTCCTCATCATGCCAGGAGTGAGAAGCGAACACCTCAAAGGTGCGCTTAGCAGAATCGTTGAGCGGCGATAGAAAAAGGAAATCCCATCTTATCCCCCATGATCCATCCTGACAAAAAAACACGGGGAGGGGGCAAATTTTTTGCCCATTGCTCTTCCGTCTTGGTACGACCAAGGCTTGCTTTAAAGTGCGCTCACCAATCGCCGACACAATGGCCGAATACGATATAAGCTTTGTTTCAACATCCTTTGCTCCAACTTTGCATCTGAGCATCAGATACCGAGGAGGTAAATACCAATGAGCGAGATCAGAATGCAATGGAAATTCTTCAATACCATACGTCCCGCTGTATTGATTCATCAAGCGCGCATCAGGTTTACGGGGCTGGAGGATCTGGACTATAGGAACGCCAGGTAAGTTTGACGATACATCCATGATGGAGCCAAGCTTCAGTGCTACCTGTTCCGTAGATAAGCGCGGGGCTAATCGCCGTATTACTGCGTACCCTGTTGAGCGTACTCGTTGAATAATTTCTTCGGCATCCATAAGGTTTTTCTTTCCTGTATATCGTCCTATATGTCGATAACTAGCGGCAGGTAAAGGCTGAGTTGAAGTGGCTAAGTGACCCAAGGCGAGCGGCAACAAAGGGTCGGTTCTGCTCCTTTTTCGAACGAATGTAACCAGTTTATATTTGCAGCCAAAGTGAGCCAGAGAATAGCAAATGCGAGCCCGGCCGTTTTCAAATGCAAGCCGTTACAGCTATTGCCCATTTTCTCACGAATCCTTACAGTCACCCACATATGATAAGTGGTGACAGAATCGCCGATCGAGCCAGCTGCTCCCGTCACCACGTTAAGGAGAATTAGCGCCGTATCGCCCGCCGCTGTTCATGTTCCTGAGCCTGGCCCAGATCCTGCCGTTCGGACTGCTCTGCTCGGCGATGATTCGCCACAACAATACCCACCATGGCCCTTACCTGGCGTTTAACGGCGTCAGCACCCAAGCTGCTTTTCACAGCCAGGTCGTTGAAGTCGCTGAACGACTTCGGATTCTCCGATTGCTCTCCAGGAGCGAAAATCGGAAACACGACGTGACCGTTCACCGCCTTAGCCGCTTCCTCGGCCTTCTCCCGGCCTGGATTATTTCCGTACTCCCGCATCACAGACAAATCATCATCACCGGCGATAACGATAGGTTTGTCCGGAAATCGCTCGCGCAGCAGCTTGGCGACGTGCGGCAGATTGCCGGAATCGAACGCGGACACGACCGGCACATCTACCGCTTGAGAGAGCGTATCGGCGGTGGCGTAGCCTTCGCCAATGATGATGACGGGCGCGGCATCGAGTGCGGCCAGGCCCTCGCCGCCAACGACGTGGAAGGTCTCGATTTTCGCCGAATCCTTGGCGAACCGTTTTGCGCCGTTTGTCTGAATGGATTGAACGCTCACGACCTGGCCGTCGATGTCCTGGGCAGGCAGAAGCAAATCGCCGGCCGTAAACACTAATTTGTCCGGATTCTGCTCGCGCAGCTCCTTGGACTCCCGCCAGTTCTTCCCGATCAGAACGATCGAATCGTCCGGCAGATCGCTTGAATCGTTTGGCACGACCTGTAAGCCATCAGGCCGCGCCTGCTTGTTTTTCAGGTATGTGTGATCGGATTGAGCAACAGGTGCAATCGCAAGCAAGTCGCGAATCGCTTCGGTAACAACAGCACGGCGGGCCTCTTGCTCCGCCTCGCGCCGCTGTAGCTTCGCCGCCGCCTCGGCCTGCAACCGGGCTTTTTCCTCTTGATTCAGCGTGTAGCCCTTGCTCTTCCATTTCATTTCGACGCCGGTCCGGTTATTTTTCAGATAACCGGCCGGATGACCGTCCAGGTGCGCCACGTAGAAACCCGATTTTTCGCCCTTATCGCCTTCGACCTCAATCCGATGACGTTTGCCATCCATGTTGGGATGCTCGCCGGTCACTACACAGCCAATTGCACGCAACGCCTCGGCGAATTCTTCGATCGGCGTCATTGCCGGCCCTTGTTGGGCCGCGACATTATCAGGCAGCCACTTTTGCAGTTTGCCCATATCTCCAGACGGACCGGCGTACCAGGATTTCGCACCTTTATCCCACAAGGCGCCCGCCGCCTTGGCTTCGAGGCGTTCGGCATACGGCACAGCGAGATAGAGGCGTTCCTGGTCATCCTGGCGGGCCACTGGGTCAGCCGTCGAGCCGTTAGGGGCTCCCTGCGTCCATTTGGCGAAGGGCGCAAGGTCCAGGTTGCGCGGCACATACCAGGATTGTTTTTGCCGGTCCCATCTCGCCCCGAGCGCCTTCGCGTCGTTTTTTTCACGGAACGGGACGTTGATGTAAGTGAGTTCCCCTTTTTTCGAAGCAGCGCCCTGTGGTTGTGCCGCCGTCGACGTGTTCGCGCGTTTTTGTGCCTCGCTGTCGAGCGCCTGTTTCAGTGCCTGATCGGGGCTATCGCCCCAAGACTTGAAAAACTCTTTTTGTCCGCCGTCATCTTTCGACCACGTTGACGCAATGGTATCGGCCGATTCGCGGCCGTCAGCACGCTTCAGCGTGCGAATCACATACGGTCGTTCGCTGCCGGGTATATCCAAGAATGCGCAGGCCGCCTCTTGCGGGTTTTCGGTTTCGACAGTTTTATCCCGGTTGTCTGTGCTGTTGACGGTATAGATGACCGTTACCGCCGCATTAGGGGCTAGCGGTTCTTGTGTAGCCGCCTCCTGCGGCGACTGCTGATTTCGACGATACAGAGCCGGAGAAACTCGAACCTGTTCATCCAGCCCGTAATACTGGGTCGCAGTAAAATTATTAACATGTACCTTGATTCTGTTGTCATTGGTTACACTAACCTCATCTACACGATCCACAAATGCGGCATGACCCGGAATCGTGGATACGATGGCATCACCGGGTTCCAAATCCCCGGCCAGTTTCCAACTTGCGTTTGGTTTATCATTCATCGGGGCCTCCATTTTGTTATCCGTCCGAGGAGCTTCAGCCAAAGTTCTCCGGGCATCGGCGACGGCAGTTCGCCAAACCTCTGATGCCGTACGGAACGCATTGGCAGCGGCCTGAACATCTGGGTCGTCATGGGTAAAATGATAACGCGCATCGCGAGCATTCTTTTCGCCGTAGACGCGAACCAGCTCGCGCTGATAGGTGTCGTCGGCAGCCTTCATCGCTTTGTACTGCTCGGACGTGAGAGCCGACACAGTGAGTGGCTCTTGTTTAGGTGTCGGTGTCGCATCTGGGAACTTCGCCACAAGGTCGGGATACTCGGCGAGCACGCTTGTAGGCGGGAACGTACTGCTCAGCGTCTTCGAGGTGCGTCCCTCCGGACTGTTCATGTATAACGCATTGTTGACGGCTGCATGATGCACGTCGGCGATGGCCTCCTGGGCCGTGGCGGCGTCGGAGAACGCGGAATAGTCGCCATGACTCACATTCCATTTACGACCGTGGTTGGTCAACTCTTCGACCGTTGCCAGGCTGGCAAACTGCGCAAGGGTCAGTTCATGCGGCGGCCGCTGATCGATGGCCTGCTCTTGGTCGTTCTCCAGAATCTGCTGCTCGAAACCAAGCACAAACTCGTGGATTTTCTCGGCATCGGCCGCCGCCCGGAAAATCTCCGTGGGATCTTCCTGCAGGGCCTTGATCCACGATCCCACATAGGCGGCATGCTGTCCGGGATCGTGCCCGATCCCCAATTCGTCGCCGAGCATCAAGCTCGCGATTTCGGCCCGCAATTCTTCCTTCGCGTAGCCTTCGCTACCGAACGGATGCGACAGGTCGCGGCCTAGCCGGTTTTCATGCCCGGTCCAGTGCCCTAATTCATGCAATGCGGTTGCGTAATAACGATCCGCGCTTTCGAACTGGCCGCGATCGGGTAAATGAATGGAATCCGTTGACGGTCGATAGAACGCGCGATCCTGGAGGGAATGGCGAATATCCGCACCGGAAGCTTTGAGTATGATCTCAGCCCGTTCCAACGCGTCCCATTCCTGCGTTTTTTTCTCCAATGGAGGTAAACCATCTATCTGTTCAGCATTAAACACGGTAGCAAAAAACACACGCGGCCGTTCCAGCTTGACCGTTACCGTTTCCGGCTTTCCGTCCGCATCGAGAACAGGACGGCCGTTTTCATCATGTTTCGGCTGCTGCTCCGAAAATTTCCAGTATTGAACAGGTGTGCCTCTCTCGCCTTTACGCACCTGAGCACCTACGGCGGCAGCCTGTTTGTAGGTCATCCAACGCTGATCGGAATACTCCTGGGACATGAGATAAATCGCATTGATGCCGCGATAGCGTTTTCCCGTTGTCGGATTCATCGGAAATGTCGAACCAGGCGGCGCCGACTCCCATGGTCGCTGCCATGGGGCACTGCCTTGTTCGAGTTGCGTAATCAGTTTGTCGGCGACAACCTGAGCGAATGATTTTTTATCGGATGTTTTATCAGCCATAGGTGTACCATCCTGTTGCTTGGTTGAAGGAGAAGACTGGTCCCGACCGGATTCGCCGAGCTTTATAGACTCGTTAAACGGCTGTGCGCCTGGCTCTGGAAGCCGTACGGACAACTCGACGCCGACACCTTTATCCGGATCGGCGATATCGCGGTCCTTTTTGTGAAACAGGTCGACGACCGGCTTGGATGCGGTGATGCGCTCGAACACGGGCAGCCCTATGTCGCCGGCCGGAATGAATACGCGCTCCTGCCAGTTGATGCGCTCGACGAACGCACCTTGCTGGGTGAGCACGCGCTTCTCTGCATCGGAAAGCCTCCCCTTGACCTCGACTCGCTCCTCCCGGTTGACGGTGGCCAGCGAGATTTCCCAGCCGTTCGAAAGCACAGCCCGCTGCCCGGCCTGGATGGCCGCGAACAGGTCGGCAGTCGACATTTTTGCCGTTGCTGAATCCAAGCCCAGATTTTTCAAAGTCTGTTTAGCGGCGTTCGGCCCAAGCAACCGGCCGAGCAGTTGCTCGCCGTCGTCGGTCTGGAGTCGGTAAATCGTTTCCGAGCCCTCCACGCGATCCCAAATCGGCAGGATGACGCCGACCAGCATGCTTGTTGTTGTGGTCTCAGTTTTCGGTGCCGCTTCGAGCTGATCTTTCCAAAGCCGTTCGGCTTCGGATTCGTCAATCTGCCGCGTCAATGTGACTTTCGTAGACGAACCGTTAGCAAAACGGTATTCCCAACCGCGATGAATAACGTCCGCGTTGTCGATGTAGCGGTGCCCATTCTTCTTGATACCGTAGATCGTTCCACGCCTGGTCAGCTCGCCCTCGGAATTCATCCGCTCGCCCCGATCATCCATAAAAAACACTTCACCTTTGTTCCGGCCGTGCTCGGAGACAAACCAGCCGCTGAGCTTTCCGGACTGCTGCCGGTGACGGGCCATTGCGGCGATTTCGTCCCACTCGATATAGTGCAGAGCGTTTGTAACGGCCAATTCGACGTAGCGCGTTTGCGCTCCGGTCTTGGCATCCTCGTAGGCAACTTCATCGCGGGTTTTTTGGATGTTGAGCGCCCGTAACGTTTGCAGCCCCTCGTCATAGAGCCCGTGTTGTTTCGCGTACTCCACGGCCTCGACAAGCCGCGATTCGAACTCCTCGAACACGGCGTTCTGCTGGTCGGTCTTGAGCGACAGCAAGCGGTTCAGGAACTGTGGAATATCCGGGATTTTGGATTGCTCGAAACCGCCGTCGCTGTTGAGCAGATTAAGCCCCATTTCCCGCGTGACGTTCTGAAAACTCAGGCCCGTCCGGTTCTGGTAAAGGTCGGTAAAGAAGGTATACAGCGCCGTCTTGGCATACTCGCTTTCAAGGTTGTCGGCCGCCGTAAACATGCCCTGGCTAGTCGCCTGACGCTGCCCTCGGGTCAGCGCGCCGAGCTGGTCCAGCCGGCGAGCGATCGACGACACGAAACGTTTCTGCGCCTTCAAGTTCGTTGTCGGCAGCACGTAATGCGGTTCAGTTGCTTGATTCGTCCGATGGGTTCTGCCGAAGCCTTGAACGGCCGCATCCGCCCGCCAACCGGGTTGCAGAATGTAGTGAATGCGCTTGCGCGTGTTCACCGCCGTATTGTCGGCGTGGAACGAATAGCCGGTTCCACCGGCACCGGAGAAAATGAGGATTTTTTTCTTGTCAGCCTGGAACAGCTCTGCATCGACACGCGAGGAATTCTTGCCACGCTTTTCCTCGACGACTTTCAAATTGCCGTCGTCGTCGCGTACCTGGACGAAGCGCCGGCCGCGGCCGGTCACTTCGGCCACTATATCCGGGCCGAAGGCGTTGATGATCGAATCGAGCGGGTTTTCCGGAACCCGGATGTGTTGCAGATTGCTCAGCAGTTGATCGCGCAGCGCGATGGCTTCGCGGTCGAACACCTGATTGCCTTCGGAATCGCGGACCGGCACATAGATTTTGTTGCCGTTACTGTCCACGGACTCCTCGTAAGCAGCAACAGGGAAACCGTTGCGGACATAATCCATCAGCATTTGACGCGGGGTAAAATCCAGGTCCTCCAGATCGGCATCGTTCGCCATGGCATCGGCAATGATGCGCTCCTGGGCTGCCTCGTTCGTGTTGACGATCTGGATGACGGCGGCATGGCCGGCATCGAGCTGCTGCTGAATATGCTCGATCACGGCCGGAGTCTGCATCGCAGTGATGATCTGGTTGAAAAAGCGCTGGTGAGCGCCCCAGAATTGCGCAAGAGCCGCACTTTTGCCTGGACCGCTCTTACCGGCTTGGGTAATCTCCAGCGCCGTTTCAACGTTGTTCAGCACGATCTGCCAGGCTCCGGCCAGCTCGTTGTAAATATCCTCCTGTAACTCGCTCAGCGTGTGCTCCATGCGCTCGTAGCTCACGCCGTCATACGACAGTGAACGGGCCAGATACATGCCCATCGCTTTCATGTCGCGCGAAATAAGTTCCATCGATGCGATGCCGCCGGCGGATACGCCATTGACGAACGCATTCACATCGGCGAACGGCGTGCCTTCGCCCCACAAGCCCAGCCGGTCGGTGTAGCTGAGATTGCTGACCTCCGTCGCGCCGGTCGCAGATACATACACTACGCGGGCGTTCGGCAATTCGCGTTGCAGATTGATGCCGGCCATCGCCTGCTGTGACGGTTTACGGACGCCCCTCTTGCCCTTGATTGCGATCGCGTTGCCCATGCTGTGCGCCTCATCGAAGGCAATCACGCCGTCGAAGTCTTTGCCGAGCCATTCCACCATCTGCTGCAAGCGGGATTTGCCGCCGCTTTGCCCTAGATCGGTGGCCTGCTTTTTCTCGCCGCCGCGTAACGTAGAATAGGTCGTGAACAGGATGCCCTCGGTCTGCGAGAGTTCGTTGCCGGCCTTGGTCTTGCCCTGAAAGAAAATGCGGTCCGGATCGCCGCCGATAGACGAATAATCCCGGCGGGCATCGTTGAGAAGACCCTCGTTGAAACTGACCCATACCGCCTTCTTGCGGCCTTGCATGAGGTTATCCAGAATGATGCCTGAGATTTCACGGCCCTTGCCAACGCCCGTCCCGTCGCCGATGAAAAAGCCCTTGCGCGAACCGTTCGGCAACAGCTCCGAATGGGCCTGGCCGGCGTAAACGATGGACTCAAGCTGCGCGATCGATAACAACCCCTGCCGAACGACGCGGGCCGGCAGTGCCGGGGTGTAGGTCGGCGCGGGCGGCTCGACGGCCGACATGGCGGCCGACTGGACCAATTTACCCGGGTGCGCATGAGCATCCGGGATGCTCAACCGTTGCGGCGTGTAACGCGCGAAAACGGAATCGGTAAATTCGCCGGCAACGGTCTTCGTCGCCTCTATAGCAAAGCCGCCGGTTCCTGAGCTTTCAACGACGCTACCAGCTCCTCCAAGATCGCCGCCGCCGCTTCCTCCAGGCTCTCCGGTAACGTTATCTCGAACGTCACTCCGGGCTCCGATTCGGTCATCAGGCTCATCGCCAGAGACGGATTCGCCGACAGCTTCGCTATCAGCAGCAACGGCTCGGGAATCGTCGGCGTCTCCAATAGACTTCGTTCGAGCGCTTCGCGAATCAGTACCAGCGCCGCCAGTTCCCTGCTCGGGTCGAATGGAATCCTGTACTGTGTGAGAATCGTCGCGGCCTGTTGATTCAACGGGTCCGCGTTGTAGAGGTTTACGTTCATTGCGGATGTTCTCCAGTAAAGCGGGCAGTTCGGCGACGGTCGCGACACGCCCTGTTAAAACGGGTTGAATAGTAGGTCCGGTTTTGTCGATCACCAGAATAATGTTGTCGAAACTCGTACCGTATTTCGCATACTCCCGGCCGTCGATCCCGATATTCGCGCGGACGGTGTATTTCGCCTCGATTTGATACCACCAAGCCCTGAATGCCGGCCGATCGGCGGCCATGCCTTGGCCGACAATCGCCACCAGACGCCCGCCGTCGGTAAGCCGCCGTAACGCCTGCTCGATGTGCTTCGCACCGTTCGCGTTACTACGCTGGCCCTGAACACGGCCCGCCGTCGATGAAAACGGCGGATTCATCACGATCACGGTAGGAATGGTGTCGGCCGGCAGCACGTTATCGAGCTGTTCGGCATTCTCGCGGAACAGCGTCGCGTCGGGGAACAACTGAGCCAGCAAGGCTTGCCGGCGTGGAGCGAGTTCGTTCAGCACGACATCGGCGCCGGCGATGTGGGACCAGATAGCCAGGTCGCCGGTGCCGGCGGACGGCTCCATCATCCGATCGTCAGGCCGGATAGCCGCAACCCAATTCGCAACGAAAGCAAGTGCCGGCGGCGTGCTGAACTGCTGCCACTCGTCCATTTCCGGATCGCGTCGGGTTTGGGTCGGCAACCGCTGGATGCGCTGAGTCAATTCCGCCGCCTTCGCCTGCGCCCAATCAGCTCCGTTGTCAATCCAGTCGGCGGGTTCTGTGGCTAACAAATGGATATTAAAAGCGGCTTCCATGGCATCGTAAGCGTCTTTCGGCGAATACGTTCCATCGGCCTGGGTGCCGCCGAAAACTCGGTTAGCAGTCTGGGTGAGGAATGCGCTCGTGATCTCGCCGTCCTGGCCGAGTTTTGCAGCCAGTTCGATTGCAAGCCGATGGCGAAATTCGTCGAAGGTCGGGGCGGCTGTAATCGCCGGTAACGGTTCTGGAACCGGTTCCAGAACGGCTTGAGGTTGCCCGACCGCAGCCGGCTCCACGATCAGCCAATCATTAAACAGGTCTAGCTGACCTGTATTATTTTGTGATTTATTTGCCATCCAGCTTATTCCTCATCCGCCAAATCTGCCGCACCTTCGAGGGCATCCTCTTCGGTCAGGGCATCCTCAACGAATGCGCCCGCTTGTTCGGCCTCCTCGGGATCGAACTCGACGACATAACCGGGGATCATGGCGTCGGCCAATTTTTCGGCCACCGCACCGGAACCGCTTGGGATCAGCTCGTTATCCGGGGTAACGATAGAAACAACGTTGTTCTCACTCATGACTTACTCCTTACGTTTGCTGTAATCGGGCCGGCCTTTGATGTCGGGATAGGTTTTGTCACAGGCGGGATAACCACTACAGCCCCACCAGAACACGCCCCGTTTTTTACTTGGCCTGCGAGTCAGCCCCTTTCCGCACGCCATACATTTGTGCAGCGTGGATACCGCTGCGGCTTCCTTCGGGACCGGCTTGCCGGCTTTGTCCTCACAGGCATATTTACAGCCCTCGGAAAAGCCGGTGCAGCCCCAAAAAAACTCGTTTTTGTCCTTTTTCTTGATACGGCGTAACGGACGGCCGCAATCCGGACATGGATGGGTATCGGTCTTGATTCCGATCCCATTGACTTTGACCGCATCGACTTCCTCGCCGATGTAGGCCAAGAGTTCGCGCACAAACGATTCGGCGTTGTGTTCGCCGGCCTGTATAGCCTTTTGCTGTTCGTGCCATAGAGCGGTCATATCCGGATATTTCGCCTGGTCGGGCAGGCAGTCGTAGAACTCCCGGCCGGTCGGCGTGCTGACGATGCTCTTGCCTTTCTCAGCCAGATAGCCGCGCTCGAACAGCGTAGCGATGATCGTGTCGCGCGTAGCCGGCGTACCGATGCCGCCGTGCTCGCCTTCCTTGCCCTTGTCTTTTTCTATAAGGAGCTTACGCAATCGATCATCACGCACGTACTTGGCTACGCGCGTCAGGTCAGCGAGCAAGGTTGCCATCGTATAGAGCGGTCGCGGCTTGGTTTCCATCTGCTCGGCGGTGGCTTCCACGCACGTGCCTTGTTGTTCGGCACATGCGTTGCGAAGGTCAGCGGCGAGCGTGTCCTCGTCGCCCTCCAGGTCTTCATTCCCCGCGTCGTTTTTGTACAGGGTAAGCCAGCCGGTACGGGTGGTTACGTTGGAACGCACGGCAAACCGGTGGCCCTCAGACTCGACGAGAATATCTGTCTGGTCGTATTGGTGTTTAGGCCAAAACTGTGCGATGTAGGCGCGGGCGATCAGCAGGTATATTTTCTGCTCGCCGTCAGTCAATTTCGACAGGTCGGCCGTCGCTTCGGTTGGAATGATGCCGTGGTGAGCCGATACCTTGGCGGAATTGAACGCGCGGCTTTTTAGCGCCGGGTCAGCGCGTTGCGCAACCGGAGCCAGAATGGGTGCGGTCACCGCGATCGCGGCAAGAACCTGGGGCGCATCCGCGTGCTGCTCCTCGCTCAGATATTCGCAGTCGCTACGATTGTATGTGATGAGCCGATGCTTGTCCCGCAGCGTTTGCGTGATGTCCTTGGTCTGGTCCGGCTTGAACCCGAACTTCCGTGAGGCGTCGGTTTGCAGCTTCAACAGATTGTAGGGCAGGGGAGGATGCTGCTCTTTCTGTTTGGTGTCGGCCGACACAATCCGGGCCGGCTTGCCGCGAACGGCGTCCGCGATGCTGTTCGCGTGAACCGGATCGATGAGTCGCCCCTTGTCGTCCACCGGATCGCCGTCGGCGATCTGATACCGGGCCGGAAATTCCAGTCCCTGAATCTGGAACTGCCCGGCGACAATATAATAAAAACTCTTGGTATGAGCTTCGAATTCGCGATCACGGCGCACGACCAGCCCGAGAATCGGCGTCTGTACACGGCCGACACTCAGCACGCCCTGATAGCCGGCTTTGCGAGCCGCCAGTGTGTAAGCGCGGGTGAGGTTATAACCGTAGAGCTGGTCGCCGACACTGCGCGCCTCAGCTGCGGCCGATAGCCCGGCAAACTCGCGATTGTCCCGCATGTTCGCCAAGGCACGGCGCACAACGGCGGTATTGTTGTCGTTGATGAGCAGCCGCATGACCGGCGTTCGGCATTTGGCATACTCCAGAATTTCATCCACCAGTAACTGGCCTTCGTCGTCCGGGTCGCCAGCGTGTACCACACTGTCAGCCTGCTTCAATAAGCCAGTAATGATTTTAAGCTGGTCTTTCTTGTCGCCGGCAGGCTGTTTTCGCCAAGGAATGTGCGCAATAGGCAGGTCGTCCATCGACCACGTTTTGTAACGCGCGTCGTAGTCCTCCGGATCGAGCAATTGCAGCATGTGGCCGAAACACCAGGTCACGTAGTCGTTTCCGCAATCGAAATAGCCGGTCTGCCGACTGCCGCCGCCCAGTCCTTCGACGATAGCGCGGGCAAGGTCGGGCTTTTCCGCAATGAATAAACGCATATATCCCCTACCAAATGAGAAGCGGGACAACCACCCCGCGAATATGTGAACGATCGACCGGGCCATAGTAACGGGCGTCGAATGACAGCGGGCTGTTATCCGCTATCAGTAAAACATCGTCACCAGACAACCGTAAATTCTCGACGCGGTAATCCGGCAACGGTCTGCCGGCAGGATCGGTCGATACCTGAGCCGTGTTCGGCAGGCGGGAACCATTAACGGACACGCCGGCAGCATCGATGGAAACCACGTCATTTTTAGCCGCTAAAATTTTCTTGAACATTTGTTCGTATCCGCCCGGGCAAAAACCGGCCCCGAAATAGCCTCTATGATGAGCTTCGGCAATCAACGGGATTTGTGGCGGGCACATCAACACAGTAGCGCCCGTCGTGACCTGCCGGTCTGTGAGCCAATAAATACCCGGCGGAATACTATGGGTAGTGTTGATGCGCAAACCAGCCACACCGACAGACCCGACGCCGGCGGTCGCAACGAGAGCAGCGATCGCGAAACGGCGCAGGATTTTCATAGCGTAATCCTCTGTTGCTCGGTTGACCGTATCAGCCGGTCGGTCGTAGTCGGCGCGGGAATCTCCGCGCGGGCCTGAAAAATAGGGTCCTTAAAATACAGCGGCTGCCGGCCGTAAATTGCCGGGAACCCGGCAACATAAACAACCATGTCGCCGGGCTCTGCGATCTGATCGGATGCGTCCTTTTTCGGGCCGGGCATCCGCAGGGCTTCATCGGCCGTCAGCAATGGCCGCTGAACTTCCTGCTGCGTTTTAGAAACATTGCCGAGTAAAGCAGCGGCACGGCCGCCGCTGGTCGTCACTTGCTCCTTGATGATCGTCGTTTGCCCCGTGAGCTTCGATAGATGCTCGGCGGTTTCGATCCGGTTCGGCGGGTAGGCATTTTGTACGTGGCAATTCGACGTAATAGCCTCATCGTGACCGTAGCCAGTTTCCCGGCTCTTGAGCTGATTGATGTCCTGGCAAATCAGATAACACTTGATGCCATAACCGGCAACGAATGCCAGCGACTCCTGTAGGATGTCGAGTCGCCCCAAGCTCGGGAATTCGTCCAGCATCATCAACAGTCGGTGCTTGTAGTGGGCGACAGGTCGCCCGTTTTTAAACTCCATTTTATCGGCAAGCAGCCGCACAATCATGTTGACCATCACGCGCACCAAGGGCCGGAGTCTGGCCTTATCATTCGGCTGAGTGACGATATATAAGCTTACGGGATCGTCATAATTCATCAGGTCCTTGATCTTGAACTGGCTCTTGCTGACGTTGCGAGCGACGACAGGATCGCGATACAGCGAGAGGTACGATTTAGCCGTGGAGAGCACCGATCCCGCCTCCTCCTCCGGACGATCCATCATGTCACGCCCGGCAGCTCCTACAACGGGATGTGTTTGCCCGTCAACATGGGCGTAGCTGGTCATTTCCACCCACAAGTCTCTAACCGGCCGCGTCGGATCGGCAAGCATGGCATCGACAGCGGGCAATGTTGCCGGCGTGCCTTCGTGCTTAGCTTTGTACAAGGCGTGCAGAATCACACCCACGAGTAGCGCCTGAGAGGTTTTCTGCCAGTGAGATTCGAGTCCCTTACCGTCTGGGTCCACGATGAGCGTTGCAAGATTCTGCACGTCGCCGACTGCATAGTCGGTATCCATGCGGATTTCGTCAAGCGGATTCCAGTATACGCTACCGGTTCCGGCTGCCGGCTCGAACCGCAACACCTTATTGTGCGCATGTTGTTTACGCCACCCGGACGACAACGCCCACAGCTCGCCTTTCAAGTCGGTGATGACTGCACTTGCCGGCCACGAAAGCAGGGTAGGGATGACTAGCCCGACACCCTTGCCGCTTCGAGTCGGCGCATAGGTCAGAACATGCTCCGGCCCGTTGTGCCGTAGATAATGCGTTTTGCCGGCCTTATCCATCCAAGCACCTACATAAACACCATTATTCGATAATAATCCGGCCGCCTCAATGTCCTTACGGTCCGCCCATCGTGCCGATCCGTGCAGGAATTCGTTCGCCTTCGACGTATTCGCCGCAACCATCTTCAGGATGACGACGATCACGAGCCCGACGCCGGCGACCAACATACCCACGCTGCCGGCCTGCATGACTGCGTTCGGATATTTGCCGTACCAGTGATGAGCCCAGGACAGAATTTGCCACGGCGGATAGATGCCGCCGACATGCGTACCGAGTGCCGGATGATTCTGAAACTGATGGGCGAACCATTGTGTTGCCGTCGCCATGCCGAGCACGAGCGACAGTAGCGCACCAATGGCGTGCGGAGTGGTTGAGGAACGGGTATTGGCTTGCCGCACTTGTGGGCCAATCGCGTTGTTGCGTTTGTTTTTCATTTTTTCCGTCCTTTTGTTGGCTGGACAATGCCGCCGTCGATGACCGACACGTTAGAGCCCACCATAATTCGCCGCAGGCGTATGGCGGCGGCATTGTCTACCGGTAACACGAATATTTGATTTTCTTTGCGGAGGAGGGCGAGTGCCTGCCCGTCGATTGTCCGAAGACCGCCGTATATCATGCTCTCACCAACATTTATAGTATATCGTTTATGTTCTGGAATATCGACGATATACAGCCGCGTTCTATTGCGCTCTTGAATGTACGCATCGGCCGCGGTCCATGCGGTATCTGTCATTCCTGGCCGATCAGCGGGCCGTCGCAGTGCGTCAGTTGATTGGGCTCTTTCGTGCTCCATGTGACCAGAAACATGACCCGACAGTAACACTTCACCTCCGTCGGTGAAGCGAACCACACCGAGTGCGGACAAGCTTCGCAAACGGTTTTGACTCTCGGGCGGCGGGCTTCGTCCAATCCGGCCAACGTCGGGCTTACCGGCCCCGGCTCGAACGGCTGCGCTATCGCTGCGTCCGTGTTCTCGCTGTCCTCGCTCGCTTCTGGCATCGGCTGGTCGAGCACCGCTAACGCCGCTTCGAGTTCCTCGTCCTCGGTCATTTGTTTCGCCATGAGTTGATACCTCCTGATGTTGATCTATTAGCGCTTTGCGGCGCCGTTCGAGTTCGGGGTCGTCGAACGTCACGGTGAGCTGAGCCAACGCGGCGACCTTGACAACCTGGTTTTTGAATTCGTCCGTTCCAGCAATCGACAGGTGGGAACCGTAGCGGTCCATTGCCATTCGTAACGCGGTAAATGCCGCTTGGTGGCTCGTACCTTTCGCCACCTTGAGACGCATGCCGTCATCCCGAATAATCGCGCCCTTTGCTGCATAGACCACCGTCCCTTTTTTAGTAACCGAATCCTGAAGGATTCCTGCCGGCACGGAGGAGGGCGCTGTAGTACCCGAGCCGGTCACTGTATTGCCGCTCAGCGTCTGCGCCGACGGCCTAGCCCGTAGCGCTTCCAGCGCCCCGCGATCCCCCTGCGCCGCCTGGGTGCGCAGCCAATCCGCCCACGCCTGCCGCTGATACCGGACATTGATGGTGTTGCGTTGGGAGCGGTAGTCCTTACTGATTTTCTCTATATTCGCCAGCAGCTTCTTGCTGGTCATTGAATACAGCATTCGCTTCGTGGATGCGGAACCACCCATGAGTTTTATCGCCGCCCGTTTTAATCGCGCGGTCCGTTTGACGTTTTCAATCGCCGTTGTGCGCCACTCCTTGGCGTTTGACCAGGCGATAGCCCGTCCATCCTTCCGCGCTAACTGTTCGGCCTGATAGCGGGTATAGAGTTCGGTTGTATCGACCCGGAGCCGCAAGGGACGTGGAGCATAGCTGCGGGCCGGTAACTCTTCACCCGCTTCAAGCTGTGCGCCTTCAAATGGGCCGAAACGGTTTTCAAGTTTTGTCTTGGAAAATTCGCGGGCAACGGAACTGCCTTTCACCATCGTTCCCTCGCCATCGGTAATCACAAACCCATTACCGCGTAACTTCAATGTCAGCCCATTGTTGGCTAATACCGACTTGAACTCGCCCCAATTTTGAGCCGCCTTTAGATCGTCCAGACACTCCCGCTGTATCCATCCCAACAGGCTTTCTACGCCAGCGTGCCGTTCCATGTCCCCGGCCCGGTTCTCTGCGCCGGTCTTCTGTGCCCGGTGGTTATCCGCTTCCAGACCGTAATCGCATTCCATGTGCTCGCACAATGCACCTAATGTTTTGTGGTCGTTGTACGGAGTGTGGATAGTAAACCGCGTCGGATGAATCTTATTAATCGCAATATGCAGATGTACGTTATCAGTGTCAGTGTGCAATGCACTGACACGCTGATGCTCGCCATATCCGAGTCCGGCGCAGATGCGCGATTCGATTGCTCGTAAGATGTCGGTGTCTGGATTTTCGCCGGCCCGGAAACTGACGATCAGGTGATAGGTTTTGTCGTCGGTCGTGCGGATATTGCGCGATTGCGTATTCATGACTTCCAGGATTGCCATAGCCGGATCATCGGTATGGCAATTAGTCACATTCACAAACTCGACACGCTCCCGTTTCGATTGTTCGTCAGTGATGTAATCCACTAAGTCGGCAAAGTCGCTTTTTTGGATTGATCTCATCGGAACATGCTTGGCAATCATGGCCGTATTTTAGCGGCTAAAAAAATCACGACTCAGCCCTCGGCCGAACCACGCTCTTAATTGCATCCCGCATCACTGCCTGGGTCTCCTCAATTTTCCACAACAGCGCTCGAATAGTCGATTCACCGAATTGGGCGGTTCGGGCGTCGTTGGTCAGCCACAGCTTGAGCAAGCCGCCCAGCCGGCCTAAATCGCCGTTGATTCGCATCAGGTCGTCCACCTTATCCCCATCGACGACGCCCTTGGGTTCGTAACCGAGCCCCAGGGTCAGCAGGTACGACGACAGTGGCAATCCAACGCGAGCAGCGTTGGACTCGATCTGTTGCCGCTCTTCGGGCAGGCAATAGACCTTGATCGGTGGACTGTTTTTTCTTGTGGTTGGTTTTTTCTCTTCCATAGGTCAATCGCTTTTTCCGGCGGTAGCCGGTGCCTCGCAGAGCAGGATTCCCGTTGAGCACCCAGTGCGAATAAGGGAAGTGAAGTAGGAACTCCGGTTTACTGGTGGGCCTACTTCACATATCCTGCCCGCCTTTCGGCGTTGTTTACTCCATGGATAGTTTACACATGCCTAATTGGAAAGTCATGTATATCATTAAAAAAGTGGCTTGCAATCCGTTTTATAGTTAAAATGCAACGAAATACCGCTAAAATACAGCGATACACAAAGACTTTACATATGCTTTACGTATTGTTTCAAATCGAGATTACAGAGGATGGCAAAAAATTACATCGATGAATTAAGCGCCTGGGTAAAACAGCGCGAAGCTGAGAAACCTAGGCAAGATTCGGCGACCGTTGAGTTCCTAGCGGTTAAGGAAAACGTCATCGACGCGATAGAGGCGGGCTATGCGCTGACGACGATATGGGAACACATGCACGAAAAAGGCATGATTAAATTCGGATATGAAACGTTCCGAAAGAAAGCGCGACGGCACATAGGCCAGGGCGGAAGAAAAGAAGTTGTGGCTGATGCTGGAAAACGAGATGACGAAAGGAAGGGGAAGGGCGCAGCTTCCAAAGCCAAAGAAGATAATGAGTTGCCGGCATCAGATCCAACGCCGGAAAAGGACAAAGGCGGAGTGAAGGGATTCAAATTCAATTCAGTACCTAACAAAGAGGAGTTATTCTGATGTCAAAAATACACATGGTTTTGCAAGGCAAGGGCGGTGTCGGGAAGAGTTTTATCAGCTCGGTAATCGCTCAGTACAAACAATCCAAAGGGCAAAAGCCGTTATGCATCGATACGGACCCGGTAAACGCCACGTTCTGGGGTTACAAGGCACTCAACGTCCGCAAACTCGAAATCATGGAGGGCGATGAAAT
This sequence comes from Methylosarcina fibrata AML-C10, assembly GCF_000372865.1. Classification (NCBI taxonomy): domain Bacteria; kingdom Pseudomonadati; phylum Pseudomonadota; class Gammaproteobacteria; order Methylococcales; family Methylococcaceae; genus Methylosarcina; species Methylosarcina fibrata. The sequence continues at coordinate 39,608 of NZ_KB889966.1, forward strand.
TAATCCTCGGGCGTTCGATGCGGTCGTCGAACTGGCGGCCGCAGCCACAGGTGATGTCATCATCGACAACGGCGCGAGTTCATTCGTCCCGCTGTCCCACTATCTCATATCGAACGAGGTCCCGGCTTTGCTGGAGGAGTTAGGTCATGAGCTAGTCATACACACTGTTATAACAGGCGGACAAGCGCTCGAAGACACAGTGAGCGGGTTCCGAGCGTTGGTCAGTCAATTCCCTATGCCGTCGACGTTCGTTGTCTGGCTGAATCAATATTGGGGACCGATCGAACATGAAGGGAAGGGGTTCGAACAACTCAAGGCTTACAAAGATCACAAAGATCGTGTATCCGCGATCGTAATGATCCCGCAACTGAAAGAAGAAACGTATGGCCGTGACATTGCCGAAATGCTCCAGGCCAGGCAGACATTCGACGAGGCGTTAGCTATGGAATCGCTGACGATCATGACACGTCAACGATTGAAGATATTCAAAGGCAAACTGTTCGAACAGCTCGAAGCGGCAGCCGTTCTATGAGTACGCCAGTAGAGGAACTGATTCGGGAGATTGCGGCGAACCACGGTATCGCCGTGGGCCGCGACGACCCGATCATGATTTTGCACACACTCAACAAACGGCTCTTAATGGACAGCCACAACGTCCAACAGGAGCTATTGCGGCGCTTCGAAGAGAATCTCGAAGCAGCTACAAAACGCTGGGGTGACGAATCCAAAGCGAGGGCCGAGCGCATCGTCAATGCGGCCCTGGATGCCAGCCGGCAGACTTTGGACGAGGCGGCAGCGATCGGCGCAAAGAGCGCCGTCGACGCTGTACGCAAGGAAATGGAGCGGGGCGCAAATGTCGTGACCGACCGGGTGAACAGCTTACGCTGGCTCGTTATGGTTAACGTGGTCGCCTCTGTCGTCGCGCTGGGAGCGGCTGTGCTCGCTCTCAGCGGCCAAATCTAGGCGGTGTGCCGAAACATTAAGATTCATCATTCGCCGCATCCGGCAACACCATAACAAAAGGCCAGGACCTTAAATTACCTGCGCCGAATCCACGCACAGGCACAGACGGCCAGCGGTTGAACTCGTTTACATCGATGATTATTTCGGCCGCTTTCAAGCATTCTTCGAGCAAATCGCCGTCGATCCCGTAATGTAGCAGCGCCGCCTGGATGCTCGGATGTTCACCGTCTAGGCCGTAGTCCGCCATCGCCGCACAAAAACCTTTAAGCCAGTCCGTCAGCTCGGCCGCCTCAATGTCGGCCGGTGGCATACCGGTTCGCCCAGTTTTGAAAAATGTCCAGCCGTAGGACCAGGATGTGTCGCTCATTGATTTTCTCCTTCATGTGGTGACAGACATGCCGGCGGTCGATGCCGGCACTGGCCGTGTCGTGACACCATTTTCGTGATGACAAAAACCGCGCCTAGCCAGCTCGCTGCTGTCACCATCAACCCGTAAAAATCTCAGCATGGAATGAAGGTGCGATTGCGCCATGCTGAGTCGCGATTCCATGGATTTCACTTTCGCAGTTAACTGATCATACTCAATGGCTCTCTGAATACCGGCTTTAGCTTCAGCAATCCGGGCCGGATCGGCGCCGATGTATTTCCGCTCCCGCTGTCCATTCACTTGCGGGTAAATCAAATACAGATATTTACCCTTGCGCCAATGTTCAGCAGCATAGATCAGGCCAGCCGCTTTCAATGTGAGCATCCGTTCCTTGGCATTTTGTAATTCATGCTCCCGTACCAAGATCAGTTCAGGCAGTTGAGCAGCCAGGTCGCGAACGGCCGTCATCGGGCTATATCGATTGTCCATCATCTATGCCTCCCGTTTCAATCCGAGGCCGCGCCCGGTGGATTGCTGATTCGTGCGGGCGTTTCGTTGTTCTGTTTGCTGCCGGCGTTGTTCAACCTGGAAGGCATCCCATTCTTGGGCCAGCTCCGGATGATGCGATCGCATTTTACGGTGTGCCATTTCCTCGACGCGCGGCGCATGCAATCCCATTGAATCCCTCAGCTCCCGCACCGCTTCCAGCCGATTTTGCAGGCTGAGAATGGTAGATTGCTGAGAGGCCTGTGCTTGTCTCCAAGCGGCACGAGTTGAGGGCCGCGAGAAAAGGCCGGGCGGCGAGCTTTGGAACTGCGCAAGTTGCGCTTGTTGCCGCTCGATCAGCGATTCGAGGCGACTTTCCAGCCGCTCGACTTGTTCTTGCTTCGCTTCGACATAGGACGCCAGTGTGGATGAATACCGCTCCTCGATCGGCGGAGTGTCCAGCAGCGCTTCTTGTTGCCGTTCAGCCTCTACGGCCGCATCCATGACAATGTTCCCAGCCCGCTCGGCTCCTTTGGCAATCTCCGATGCCATCAGGCTGAGACTGATGGCCATGTCATCCAGAGAGCGGCCGGACAGTAATGCGTCGCCTTGATGGTCGGCGGCGTAGCGGCCGACCAGGTTGTCGGGATTACCTGCAAGAGCAGACAATCGCAACGCACGGGCAAGGGTAAAGCAGTCGCGGTGAGTCCTGGCTAAAAATTCCAGGTCGTACAGGTCGCGCACTTTTGCCCGACCTTCAGCGGCGTTCAGCTTTTGATCGATCAAAGTGCCGACATCATAGATTCGCATTCCGTCGCGAACTACTACCGTCTGCGGGTCGATATCGACAGTGCGGAATGAGGTTTCGATTTTCAGCGTTCCAGGACCGGCTGGACCTTTGAATGAAACCATGTAGCGTTTAACGGTCGCAGTATCTTTTTTAACACGGACGCCCGTTATCTCAACCCCGGCCGCATCAGCGGCTTTTTGCAGTCGAGCCTCCAGGTTGATCGGCGCGGTCGAGTCGAAATCAAGGTCCTCACTGAATCGGTCTAGCCCGTGCCCTAACAATAGCCCTGTTCCGCCTTTGAGCGTCATGGGCGTATCGGCTACGCCCCTAACTATAGCCCGCATGAACGCCAAGTGCTGGAGTTGTCGAGGCGTTACATCATCTAGTGAGAAATCCATAAATCGATCCTTCTCCACTGATCTGAGGCTAATGACGGTTTTGCGATTTCAAGGAGTCGCTGTAGGCGCATCTGCTCATCAGTTTCCGGAAGCCAATCGTCGAGAATGATTGATCGTTCGAACGATTGACCAGCAACAATAGCAGTCAGAACCATATCGGCGATTGCCCGGTAATGGTCGGCTGCATAAATCGGTCCTGGCGGCATCTCCAAGCGATAAGGCTCTAAGCGTTCCCGCGCATCGAAAATACCTGCATCGCCCAATAAGGACCGAGTATTCAGCAAGCCGTCGCCTGCGAGCTCGTACGGCCCTGGCGGACGGCCGGCAGCCCCTTCGAATGTCTCGGAAAAATGCCAGTCGCCGGTCCCCTCGGGCGAGGGGATGTTCAGCGCCGTCAATCCGGTGAGATAGCGTTCCTGGGATGTTTTGGGGAAACCAGATTTTTTAGCCGCTAAAATGACCATAGAATTATCCTCGACTGAAAACGCCGTCATCCCTCGATGACGGCAACCAGTTCAACAGTCGACAAATCAGCCTCGAATTCATGGCCGTCATCGTCGTATTTCACCCATGCAAAGCCATGCGCCGGCGGGCGCTTGTTGAGCAGCAAACGACCGGGCCGATCGTCATGCCGCACCTGGACAATTGCTTTTTTGAATTTCTCAGGATCGAGAGTTTTCTCAGGCTCAGAGGTTTTAGTCTGCTGATCTACTACGGGCGGGGTAGTTTGATCCTGGCTTTGATTTTCTGTTTTTTCCGCATCCTTGCCCCCAGAGACGGCATCAACCGGGTGAGGATCGCGGCTACTGACAAAACTCGGCAGGTTTTTTGCACTACCACTGCTCTTCGAATCAATGAACTCGCGTAACAATTTGACCGATCCGCGCGTGAATTCCTGAGAATCGTCTTCCAGCCAAGCCTTAACATCATCCTCGTTTTTCTCATACGCTTTGACCAGCTCATTGACCACGGTAACGTCTCTGACACGGCCATTATTGAATATTTCGGCGATCGACTCCGGTAAATCGAGCAGCGTCACGTGCTGAGTAACAAATGCCGGCGACTTTCCGATCTCGCGAGCAATATCGCCTTTCTTCTTGCCGCTCGCCAGCTCTCGGCCAATAAAATCGGCGATTTCGCGCGGCGTCAGCTCATTGCGCTGAAGGTTTTCAATCACTTGGTCAGCGTGATTGTAGTCGTTGTCGACGAATGCCGGGATTTTCTCCTTTCCGGCCCACCTGGAGCCACGGTATCGACGGGCGCCATGATTGATGATGTAGCGGCCCTCTACATTAGGATTCTCCCGTACCGATATCGGCGACTTTACGCCACGGTCTTTGATCGTCTGCCCTATTTCCGCAATGCTTTCAGGCGAAAACCCCGGATTATCTGCATGACGCGGTTGATCCGGGTCTTCATCGATTAAATCGAGAGAAATCTCATACGGCTTTTTCGGATCACCTACGGTCATAGGTTCACTGAGAAGACCGGAAAGATCGCCCAAACTATCCAGCCCCAAACCGGCCGCTACTTTCTTCATCGGTTTCATCATTTGATCTCCATCTTCTCAAAAACGTAATTTGCCAATGCCCGGACTTCTTTTGTTGCCAGCCGAGCGGCTGTTTTTTTAATCATCCAGACCGGCATCTGTTCGCCCAGCGCCTCGGCGATCGAATCGCGCATCCCGATGCTAATCGGCAGAACGAGCTGCGGATACGCTTCCTGCACAGCCGCCAGGTTAGCGATATGCCGCGGTTTCCGCGCATCCACTTTGTTCGGCACCATTCCCAGAAAGCGCAGCTTGGGATTCATTTTGCGGAGGTTGCTAACCACGGCAACCATCTTCCGCATCCCATGTAGGCTATACGCTTCCATTTCTACCGGAGATAGCATGTAATCAGCGGACAATACCGCTGCTGTCATACCGACACCAAGGGAAGGGGCCGTATCGATCAAACACACATCGAAATAATCCCCCAACGCGGCAACGCTATTACGCAGCGCACCGGCAGCATGAGATAAATCCATTTTGTCCAGATTGGCTAAGTCGGCATCAGCGGCAATCAGGGCAATACCGTTGTTATCGCGGTTATCGAACCAACCGCGAAGCTCATCGACATTGCCAGCGAATAGCTGACTGGATACGAATCCTGATTGATGATCGGACAGCGTAAATGATGCATTACCCTGAGTATCCAGGTCGATTACTGCAACACGAAGGCCACGCTCAGCGAAATCAAACGCCAGATGACACGTTGCAAATGTTTTCCCCTGCCCGCCCTTCTGAATTGCAGTAACCAATGTTTTCATGATTCGTTCCGTTTTTTTCTCTTTAGGGCGTCTTCCGCCCATTTCTTGACGATGAACGCCTGATGTTCCGGCAACACCACCGTTACCCGCTCCATTCCTGAGCGATTGATTAACAGCTCCTGATGCGCTTTCCGTACCCGGTTGACCGTCTGTGACACCGCTCCCCGCGATAACCCGAATTTCTGCATGTACATCGTTTGTTGTTCGCCTCGAACCAGCACACCCTCGGCTATTTCCAGGTTCTGCGACCCCATGTCCAGGCCCTTTATAGCTTCTCGAAACTCGTCCATCGACATAAGCTTTGCCATACATCACACCTAACTCCTCGCCATGATTATTGAAAAAAGGCGGTTCCCGCCGCCAACCACAACGCCAGTTTAGCTAAACTATAAACTAATGTCAAGAATTTTAGCCGCTAAAAAAGGCAACACAGCTTGACCCATTACCTTGCACCGTGTTTAATACCGCGACTTCCTCGCCAATGAGAAAGTTACGCCCATGTGTTCCCGCACCAGGGCATCGCCCCGGATTTATCCGGGGCAACTCTATTCTTTTTTCCAGATTATTCCTAACCCCGCGCATTCGCAAAGCAGCGCCCAGGCTGCATAAGGGATCGGGGAGTCATCTCCAACCCAACGCCTTACGGTTCGACCGCCTGTCGCTCCAAGCCCCAATACCCTGGCAGCCTTGCTGCCGCTAAAGCCTGCGAGTCGTAGAACCTCCCGAACTTCTTCGCCTTTCGGCTGCGCCCAACTCTCTGCAGGTTGCAGACATTCATTCCTAATCGTTATTTGGCTCACGCTCTTGCTCTCCTATGGTCAAAACTTTCAATTGGTCGAAGCTGTACAGGGACTGCACGCATTTCGGGTCATAATCGATCACCTGTCTTCCTTGTTTATTTATGCGATACCGGACCGGTTTATCGTCATGCGCCCACACCTGGAACGTATCTGGGCAGACCTTAGTGATTACGACACGGCTGCCAATCATCTTGGCAAAACACGGATGATGAATACTCACAATTTCGCACCTCTGGCCTATTTGGAACGGTAGTTTTTCACCATCGTTGTTTATGGCGATACTGCAGGGTATCGTCATAATTGGCGATGCCGGATCTGAACCTGACTGATCGGCTTTGTCAGCCTTAATCTTGACCTGCGCCTGCTCGGCCCATTTGCGAGCGAGATAAGCCTTCTGAGGCGGAAGATACACATCGACCAGAACATACCCTATCGGCACAACAACAGTTGCCGGAGACCGCGATGCCGGCGGCACTAGGTTTATACACCATGCAGGCAAGGGATCGTCGGCCAGCCTGTCACGGTCCGCATCGGCGATTTTGCGCGGCTTGGAATCTTTGAGGTAAGTGCCGAAAATGGCGGCCGCCGCCTCATCTACGGTGCGACCAGCATATGGCACATCGAAGTGCGAGCGGTAACCGGTCTCAGAAATAAAAGGCCGATCCAAGTCTACGGCATGAAACGTAAAATGCGTTTGCCCTACACCATAGCCATCGCCAAACTTTACCAAGGCGCGGACACCATCGACCTGAATGATAAATTCGCCATACTGACCCCACATAGGAATCTCGCCGGGGATCGCCGCGCAATGTCGGTCAATTATGCAGCCGGGACTGTCTTCATCAGCCCGACAAGCAAAAAACTGACCGTCGTTTAGCTTCCAAACGATCGCCTCATAACGCTCCTCAGCGGCTTCCGCCGCTTGATTGTCTGACGCCAGGACGGCGGCATGTAGATCACGAACCGCGCTCATCGCAGCGTCCAGCAGGCCCACCATATCAGACGGCATTAAGGCGGCAATCTCTGATGCCCTTACATCCCTGGCGTTTTCCCGTGTCCGATCACGAGCGACAGTTTTCTTCACCGCTTTTTTTATCTTCCGCCTTACAGCTATAGTTGTTTCGTTGCTCATACGTTTTAAAAGCCCCGGGCTTGCGACCGGGGCCTTTCCTCCTAATCGATAGCAGCGAAGATCAAGCGAGCTTCGGCGTGATCGGCGGCATAACCGCGCAGGAAATAGAACCGATCAATCAGGGTATCACCCGCCTCAGTGCCTTGCGTTTCCTCAGAGAGTTGGCATAGAGCGAATAGAGTCGCAACAATACCAGCCGCATCGGCCGAAAGCTCGCCTTCGAACCAATTATCAGACACCGCCAGGCTCAGAGGCTTATCCAGGACCGGAGCCATGTAAAAACCGCCGTTTGATAAAGTGTAGAAATTCCATAATCCCCCGCCGTAGTCCTCGGACAGACGATCCATCCATTCGTACACTAGCATTTCGCCGCGCAACATTAAACGCGCCCCGAACATAGTAGGCAAAAAGTCGAGGCGATTATCTCCGGTTACTAGATTCGCGGTTATGGGGCTATGATTTTGAGGTTTCATCAGATTTCTCCGGTAATTGACCATGGCGGGATGCCCGGCCTTCAAAGATATTATAGGGCATTATGCCCTAATAAATCAACATAATTTAGCTAAACTTTATCAATAACCCTGCCCGATAAACCCCTAGCAATGTGGTTGCCATAAATCCAAGCTGTTGCGTCAAAAGACCATAATGACGCCCCATAAACGCAAAACCAATCATCGCAATATTGGCAATCAAAAATGCCAACCACCCGTAACGGGAAACCCGTGTATGCGTCGCTAAAAGGAAAGACCCTAGCAAACCGGCCAATGAACCAACCCATTCTAAATAATCACTCATTTTGATTCCTGTTTTAGCCGCTAAAATTATTTGTCATCGAACGCCTTGGGCCGATATATCAGAGGCATATTCTCAAAGAAACAGAGGACCGCAAAATAGCCAAGAAACACCCATCCTGCATGCATTCCCGGCGTGCTCCAATTAATCAGCATGCGCAGAAACTGGAAAGCGCAGAATATGGCATACGGCCATCGGGCAATACGCCATGCAAAAAAAACCATCATCCAAATGATCGCTATCGACACTTCCCATAGAACCAGCGGCAACGATTTCCTTGGCTCCATAGGCGTAGCGGACGCCGGGGCGGGCTCCTTTGACACACGTTCTCGTGGAAATTGAACAATTTTGTTTTGCTCCATAACTCATATCTCTCAGTCATTCATTACTCTTCGTATCCAGCACCTTTTTGCCTTTCCTGGCCGTTGCCGGTTTTAATGCCGCCAACAATGCGGAATTTTGCGTCCGAAGAGCGTCCAACTCTCCGCTCATCCTCGCCGATTCTTCGCGAGCTTGATTTGCTTCAAGCCTGAGTTTTGCCAGCTCTTCGTCCTGGCGTTCACGTTCCTGATTTGCTGTATCGCGCATCCGATCCAATGAGTTTTGCACGGCCTTGATTTCAGCCTGTTTTTCCGCATCCAAAGCGACGGCTTTATCCTGCGTCGCCCGAAGCGTTACCGTCAGTTCGGCAATGGTCCCACGAGCTTGATCGACTTCCTGATGGGATCTTTCTAGTTCAGTATGTAGATCGTTCGCACGACGTTCGATTTCCGATACCTTGGCCTCTGCTCTGTCAGCCCGAGTGACCGCTTGCGCGATCTCGGTCCTGGCGACAGCCAATTCGTCCTTGACCAGCTTTATGGCCGTTTCGTGTTCTGCCGTCGCCTGGACCAAGCTTGCCCTCGCCTGTTCCAGTTCGGCGGCTTGGTCCTCGAACGCTTCCGCCAGCTCCTGGCGGATGACCTCCAATTCTTCCCGCTCTGTCTCCCAGCCTGTCTGAGCTGCGCGGAGACTATCGTTTGCCAATTCCTGAGCCTTAGCCCAAATCGCCGCTAACCCCTGTTGGTGTAATTGGGCAATGGGCTCCGGAACCTGTACCGCGACCGGCGTCACTTGTGCGACTTGAGCCCGCCGCCATTCTCGCATCACGGCACTAGCCGCGTTCATATCTACTCGGGCGTTTCTGCGCACCTGGTCGACCGTTGGAAATGATTGCCTGCCGGTTTGCTCGAACAGCTCATTAGCCACGCGAACAATGCGAGTCTGAATATCACTAGGAATCTGCGTCATAGAGAGTACCTTTAAAAAATGAACTACGTTAGATTGAATAATAATAATATTATTCTTATTTGTCAAGCAAAAAACCCATTTATGTTATTGTAAATCAAGATGATAAGGTAAATTAACGGATTTATAAATAATAATAATAAGATTATTATTATTTATATGAAAAAGGCCGGACCCTCCCCTGGCGTAAAACTGCGGCGATAGCCGCTTATTGCTTTTGAATACTCGAATTTACTTGCCGTAGTCAAAGTGGCGGCTGGTAACACAACTGCTTGTTTTAGCCTTTTATAGGGTTTGGTTATGAGTGATGTTGTTTTTGGTTCTGAGTTGAAGTAACTTTCTTATCAAAATGGTTGCCGCTTTGCGGCTCCTTATGCTTTTGAAGCGGCAGGACGCCGCGCATAGGCCGCGCGATAGCGCGGGGCGGAGCCATGGATGGCGGAGGGTAGGCGCGTTTTCTTTCGTTTTTTCCTTTATCAGGTCAATGCCATCATCCAAATAATAAGGATAATTTAAAAAGGATAAATAAAGGATAAAGAATAAAGGGTTGCAAACAATTGATTATCTAAAGGTAAATCGATTTCTACGCGCCTTAAATCTACCGCCAGGGTCGGATTTTCCGGTTTTCCGATACGACCTGCGCCTTAAAACTACCGAAAAACGGCATCACCCGCGCCTTAAAACTACCGCTTTTTGATCGAGGTGCGCCTTAAAGCTACCGTTTTTTGATCGAGGTGGGCCTTAAAGCTACCGTGCTTTGTCGGTTGAGCTTGTGGATAAGCACCGGCCGCGCCTTAAAACTACCGGGACCCGCGCCTTAAAACTACCGAAAACCGGCATCACCCGCGTCTTAAAACTACCGAGACCCGGTAAGCTGATTTATGCGCTTGTAATCTATATCTTACAAAACTGCGTGAAATCACACACTTAGGTTAGGTGCGCCTTAATACTACCGCTTAGCGGTTTTCTTTGTGCTGTCGGCTATGGCTGCCTGGTCGCCGGCCCGTTTGTTCGCCGCTTTCATTTCTCGGACGAATTCTGGTGACGGTTTCAGCATATACGTCACGTCGACGACTTTGCCGCGTGCGGCCGTATGCGATTTTTTGCTGAATTTTTGTAGGACTCCATTTCGGACTAGCTCTGCAAACGCTTCATCGACATCTTTGCGGTTGTCTCGTTCCTGGCTCCGGTTCAGCATAGCTGAATCGCGCCTAATTGTGCTATAGCGTACTTCAAAGTCTGGAGCCATCAATCCGGCAAAGGTGAATTTGAGCGACAATTGCCGGTGCAACCACCGCGCCAATTGAGTCGAGTGCTGCATCATCTGATCGTAATTGAATTGCCTGTAGGTGAGGCGATCGATTGATTGCGTAACTAATGGATGGAACTGAGCGACCCAACGAGAGGAAGGATCGTCCGCAAGCTGTTTTGCCGACACTGCGGCCACGGCCGGCAGGTAATTTGCTGCGATAAACCTTTCCCCTCGGCCGTCGCCGGATCGAATCTCGATATGACTGCGTTGCAAAATCGTGAGACTTTGTATGATCTGGTAATACGATCGCGTATGACCGCGATCCGCCAGTTCCTCGCGTAGCTCATGCAAAGAAAACGAGACTCCGCTTCGCGTTGCTTGTGCTGCTTGTTTTTCGAAAAATCCCTGATTCTGACGCACGGCTATTTTTCTGAGCGCGTCCTCGAGCAGCTCCTCGCTTGCACTGGGATAGAACGCTAACATCTGGTCGCCATCCTGAATCATTGCAGGCTGTATAATTGCGGTGTAGCGTTGTCCCCGATACTCGTAGGGAATCGTTAGCAAAGGCAGGCTGCCGTTGCCGTCCCGCCTTTTCGTTTGCTCCTTCTTTGATATTGAATACCGAGGTGTGCTATCCCAAATATCGATAGCATTAGATAATCGATCTCGCTCTTCGATGGTATTGCAGATGAAATCGCTGAATAGATCGATCTGCGCACAGTTATATGGACTCTCAGCTCTAGCCAGTTTTGATGGCCTGGGCAAATCATCGTTAGTGTTTATCACTCAACCTCCCGATATGTCATCCAGCTCTCCGCACAATGCGCGGGCTGGCAAGTGACGCCTGCCATGCTTCGCGGGCTTCTTGCTCCATTATCCGTACCTGCTCCATCATCTCAGGCGGCAAAATAACAGTTTCTGTTACCCAGCCCTCCGGCGCGAACACATCGTAGATTTTGCTGGCCCACGCATGAGCCAGTTGTTTGCTAGTTGCGTGCTTTTCGGCAACATCATCTAGGGTGCAACCGTCAACCAAAATAGCCTTGGCTACATTTTTCGCCTTCGCCGATAGCCTTGGGTGCCGTCGAGCTGCGTCTTCGTATTCCTGAGCAGTGAGCGCACCGGCCATCTTTGATAAACGCGCCATTAATAACCCTTGCAGTTGTATGTTATGCTGAAAAAAGCGGTTTCATAATTATTATTTTTCATATTTAAATTGTCAATAGTTTTTTATAGTGTTCATCAATAAAATGCCTTTGATTTTAGATTCTTAAAAATAACTGAAAAAATGTTTTGGATGGTCTACTATATGCGCGAAATGTAATCCTTGTAATCCAATTCTTACAAATTCCCGACTTCGCTTTTATTAACTTTAGCCGCTAAAAAGGCAGCCCTTGTACCTGGAAATATTAAAAATAAATGTAAGACGGTTTATGATTGAACGCGGCTGGAATAAGGCGGAACTGTCCAGACAGTCCGGGATAAGCCCCGCGTTTATTTGTGAAATAGTAGACGGTACGGGCAATCCATCGATAAAAACCCTGGAAGCGATTGCGAAGGCGCTCAACGTCGAAGCCCCGCGCCTATTAGAGCATCATGTGAACGATACGTGGATCGGCGATGCAATCAAATTACCGCCCGGTTATGAGCGAGTTAGTGCAATCCTGCCTACATTTGATGCCTATTTAGTCAAAAAAAAGGCGATGGAAACTCAAATGAAGCTCAACAAATTAAAATCAAAAACGAGCAAAAGAAAAAGGCCGAGCAAAAAATCTTAAACGCCCTTTTCGGTTGACCTAATTCTTGTCCGGAAAACGATCATTATCCGGTCATACCGGACAATGTCCGATAATAGGCTTGTTTTATGGGTTTACGGACATTAAGATAAGCGGACGGAATAGCGGACAAGAGGGCAACAATGGCATTAATCGGCTACGCGAGAGTATCGACGGCGGAACAGGATACCGCCTTGCAAACGGATGCGCTACGCAAAGAGGGCTGCAAGCGGATTTTTGAAGATACAATATCCGGAGCTAAGGCCGAGCGCCCCGGCTTGACCGCCGCCTTGGCTTATCTGCGTGACGGCGACGTGCTGGTCGTGTGGCGACTGGATCGGCTCGGGCGTTCCCTGCCGCATCTGATCGAGACGATTAGCACGCTGGAAGCGCGAGGCGTTGGGTTCCGGTCATTGACCGAAAATATCGACACCACCACTCCAGGCGGTCGACTCATTTTTCACGTGTTCGGCGCATTGGGTCAGTTCGAGCGCGATCTGATCCGTGAGCGCACCAAAGCCGGGTTGATGGCTGCTGCTGCACGCGGACGAAAAGGCGGCCGTAAGCCTGTCGTCACTGCCGAAAAGCTGCAACGAGCACAAGGCTACATCGCCAGCGGATTAAACGTCCGCGAGGCTGCGACACGCCTTAAGATTGGCAAAACGGCTCTATACGCCGCCTTGCAAGCGGCGAGCGAAACCGACTCTTGAAAAGCTATTGACAGCATCGTCAGAAATGACGATGATGGATCTAAATAGACAACAAGAGTAGAGAATGCGTTATCCCGGCGGCAAGGGCGGCTCAGGCGTCTACCAGACGATCATCAACAACATTCCGCCCCACGACACTTACATAGAAACGCATCTGGGCGGCGGTAATATCCTGGAGCGTAAGCGGCCCGCAGCGCGAAGCATCGCTATCGATATTGATCCCACCGTCATCGAGGCGTGGCGACGGCAGCAACTCGACGTGCCTGGCCTGGAACTGCACTGCGGTGATGCCGTGGGCTGGTTGGATTCGTACACATTTACAGGTAACGAGTTCGTCTATGCCGATCCGCCCTACGTAATGGACAGCAGGCGCGGAGGCCTGCTGTATCAACATGAGTACGCCGACGCCGACCACGTACGCTTGCTCGAAGTATTGGCCGGCCTGCCGTGTCCTGTGATGGTTTCGGGGTACAGCTCAGCACTCTATGACAATTCGCCGTTGGCATCCTGGCGTACAGTAGAGTTTAACGCCATGACGAGGCAGGGATTAGCAATCGAAAAGCTCTGGATGAACTATCCTCCGCCGGCCGATCTGCACGATCTGCGCTACCTCGGCAGCAATTTCCGCGAGCGCGAGCGCATTAAGCGCAAAAAGGCCAGATGGAAAGCCAGGCTCGCCAAACTCGATCCCCTCGAACGTGCAGCAATTATGGAATGCCTGCGCGAGCTGGATGCTAATGATCCACCCTCGTCAGAAATGGCGATAGCGGCCCACCTCGTTAAAAATGACGATGTGAGCTGACATCGCCAAAAATGGCGAGGGAGGATCTGGCCTGTATCGAATGCGTTGAATCTGTTTTACTCCTGGCGTTCATCCTAAGATCATCCTCATTCTCGTGAATTATTGTTGGCGTATCGGGAAAAGCCGACTACAATGCCAAAAGAGAACAAATAGAGAACAGGATTTCGACCGATGCCATCCCACACCTTCCTGACCAATCCCCAGCGCTTGACCCGCTTGAAGCACTGGCGACTGCCGTTATTCACCAGCAAGATCGCGGCCGGCTTCCCAAGCCCGGCAGACGACTATGTGGAAAAATCGCTCGACTTGAACGAGCTCTTGATTACACACCCGGCGGCGACGTTCTTCGGTCGCGCCGAAGGCGTCTCAATGATCGGCGCCGGCATTTTCCCGAACGATATTCTTGTGATTAATCGCGCGATCCAGCCGCTGCCGGGCAAGATCGTCGTTTGTGCGTTGAACGGCGAACTGACCGTCAAGCGCCTGGCACGCGACGGCGAGCAGTGGAAATTGAAAGCCGAAAATCCGGAGTATCCCGATATTCCGATCAACGAAGAGCTGGAGACGATGATTTGGGGCATCGTAACCTATGCAATCCACCCCCTGTAAAACGCGCCTCGCGCTGGTAGATGCCAACAATTTCTATGTAAGCTGTGAGCGGGTGTTCCGGCCCGATCTGATCGGCAAGCCGGTCGGCGTGCTGAGCAATGGTGATGGAATTTTTGTTGCCCGCAGCCAAGAGGTGAAAGACCTGGGGATCAAAATGGGCGCGCCCGTGTTTCAGGTCCGCCATTTGATCAAGCGGCACAAGATTCACCTGTTTTCTTCCCACTACGCGCTTTACGCGGATATGTCAGCCCGCGTGATGTCAACGCTAGAACAGTTCGCGCCGAGCGTGGAGGTGTATTCGATTGACGAGGCGTTCCTGGACCTGACCGGCGTTTGCGACCCGGACCCAATCGCCTACGGCCAGCACATCAAAATGACGGTGTTCCGCGCGACCGGTATCCCGGTCTGCGTCGGGATGGGACAGACCAAAACCCTGGCGAAATTGGCGAATTATGCCGCAAAGAAGTGGAAGCAGACCGGCGGCGTGGTGGACCTGGCAGACCCGGTGCGCCGCGAAAGGTTGATGAAACTCGTCCCGGTCGATGAAGTGTGGGGCATCGGCAGCCGCACCGCGGCCAAACTCAACCAGCTCGGGATTCGAACCGTGTGGGATTTGGCCTGCCAGTCACCGGACCGGATGCAAGAACAGTTCACGGTCGTTGTTGCGCGAACCGTCCTGGAACTGAACGGCGTTTCCTGCCTGGCCTGGGAAGAGGTCGCGCCGGACAAACAGCAAATTATTTGTTCGCGAAGTTTCAGCCGCCGCCTCACGACCTACGAGGAACTGGCCGAAGCAATGGCCGCCTTCGGCAGCCGCGCCGCCGAAAAACTGCGCGGCCAGCATTCCGTCGCCGGCGGGATCACTATTTTCCTCCGGACCAATCTTTTCAACCCGAAGGAGCCCCAATACCAGCGCGTTGCCGGCATCAAACTGCCCACGCCTACGCCGGATACCCGCGTGATCGTCGGCGCTGCCAATCGCTTATTAAAAGAGATATTCAGGCCCGGTTATGCCTATCAAAAATGCGGGGTACAGCTCAGCCACATCCAGCCCGCCGCTATTCCCGCCCAGTTGGACCTGTTCAATGACAGACCGCCCCGGCTTGTCGAGAGCGAAAAACTCATGGCGGCCGTGGACAAGATCAATCGGCGTTTTCCGAAAGGGATCGCGCTCGCGGCCGAAGGCTTTCGGCAGGATTGGCGGCCCAAGGCGGAAAAGCTTTCGCCAAGCTACACGACGAATTGGCGGGAATTGGTCGTCATCAAGGCGATGTGACCGCTCGCCCCACGATCAGGCCCCGATTTCTTTCTTCGAAGTCTGCTCTTCCTGGAGTCTTTTTTGAACGCCGTTGGCATGTTCGGCGTTAAAAAGATCGATCGCAAAATCGAGATCAATGACCTGCTTTGCGATCAGGTCGCACAGACCGGCCCGCATCGCCACTAAGCGGATCAGGACCGGATCGCGCGGGGTTTCCCGAGCCAAGGCTTCGTTCTTTTGGGCGGCCTGGGGATCGAGGCAAAAATTCTTCGTTTCCGAAGCGGATTCTTCGGCCCAAGCCGGAAAGCTCAAGGCCATGACAAACAGGATTTTTTTCAGCATGTCGGCTCTACAAAGGAAGAAGTGTTCCTAAGAGTCTAGCTTATTTATTGAGTCATTTTTGAATCGCGTATCGCCGGAAATGACGATGCTGCAGCATCGTCAGAAAGGGCGAGGGAGGATCTGGCCTGTATCGAATGGGTTGACGCTATTTTTACTCCTGGCGTCCATCCCGCGCGTTACGCGCACCCTAAATTGACCCGTCTATTGTTACGTTTTATGATAACACTCAGTTAAATAATCAATTTGATTGGGGTGTGAAAATATGGAGTATCATGGGTAAAGGGGAACAACATCCAGAATCTCCACCGCCAGAGCAAAAAGAGTACCCGATAGAACGGGAAATTTTTGCGCGAAATTTCAAAGCGGCCCGTGAGGCGGCCGGATTGAGTCTAAGAGATATTCACGAAAAAACTGGAATTGGATACGCTTACCTATCCCGAGTCGAAAATTGTTTGCAAAACGTCGGCTTGGATAACATGGCAATCCTAGCGACAACGGTTGGAAAACCGTTATACAAATTACTAAAACCTGTCTCGCGTTAGGAATATTCGTTGCCATAATAGGCAACAAAAAACTTGCATGACGTTGCCTGATTTGATAACGTAATATCGAATCTGTTATATCATATGGCAACGGAATAACACCGAAATGACTACGAATCACCACAAAATCCACGATGCTGAAATCAGCCAATCGCGTCAGCGCCTGCTTGTAAAGCTGGAGAGGGACCTGGGAGCGGAGGTTATGGCCGCGCTCCGTAATCCACGGACTACAGACATCCTACTCAACCCAGACGGAACGTTATGGCATGGACTCCTCGGAGAGCCGGTCCGCAAAATAGGAACGATGACGCCGGCCCGCGCCGAAGGCGCATTGCGCACCATCGCAGCGGCACTCGATACGACCATCACCAGCTCGCACCCGATGGTCGAGGGCGAGCTGCCTATCGACGGCAGCCGCATCGCCGGCCAAATCCCGCCGATCGTTTCGGCTCCGTGTTTCGCTATCCGGAAGAAGGCGATCGCGGTCCATACTCTCGACGACTACGTTGGGCAGGGCATCATGACTGCCGATCAACGGGTAGCCATTGATCGCGCCGTGCAGGGGCATCGCAATATCCTCATTATCGGCGGGACCGGTTCCGGCAAGACGACCCTGGCCAATGCCATCATCCGGGCTATGGTCGACCTCGATGCTCATGAGCGGTTCCTCATTATCGAGGATACGGCTGAATTGCAATGCGTCGGCGAGAACGTCGTCCAGTACGTCGCCACCACCGATGTGAATATGACCCAATTGCTGCGGATCGCCATGCGTATGTGGCCTAGTCGCATCATCGTGGGCGAAGTTCGGGGGCCGGAGGCCCTGAACTTGCTCCTGGCCTGGAACTCGGGCCACGAGGGCGGAATCGGCACGCTTCACGCCAACAACACCCGATCCGGCCTGACGAAACTTGCCATGTACGTGTCGCAGCACTCGGAATCACCCAGATCCATTGAACCGCTGATTGGCGAGGCTGTTCATGTCGTTATCCATATCGCCAGAACCCCGACCGGCCGCCGTATCCGCGACATCCTTGAGGTGTCGGGATACTCGAACGGCCAGTATCAAACCCAAACCATTTAATCTCAGGAGTAGCAATATATGATGTCTATTTTAGCCGCTAAAAAACTTAACTCGGCCCTAGTTAAGGCGTTTTTAATTTTTCTAGCTCTAGCGATCGTGCCCGATGCCATGGCGGCCACCGGCGCCGGCGGCTCGCTGCCGTATGAGTCCTGGCTGACCAGCTTGCGGGATTCCGTGACCGGACCTGTTGCCTTTTCGCTGTCGATTATCGGTATTGTGGTCGCCGGCGGCGTCCTGATCTTCGGCGGCGAACTCAATGCCTTTTTCAGAACGTTGATTTTCTTAGTGCTAGTCATGGCCTTGCTGGTCGGCGCACAGAACATGATGACGACGTTTTTCGGCAAGGGCGCTGAACTCACGGCCGCGGTTAATCCGGACGCCGTTCCAGCTCTGGTCTAGCCATGGCTCTGCGCACGATCCCTATCCGGCGCTCCGGCAACCGTCCCAATCTGTTTTGGGGCGGCGACCGTGAGCTGGTGTTATTCGCTGGCCTCCTCGCCTTCGCGCTGGTGTTCAGCGCGCAGGACTGGCGAGCCACTATCTACGGCATCGGTCTCTGGCTATCGGCTTTATATGTATTACGGCTGATGGCCAAATCCGATCCTTTGATGAGGTTTGTGTTTTTGCGGAGTCACCGCTACCGGAAATTCTATCCGCCGCGATCGACCCCATTCCGAATCAATACGGAGCGTAAATAATGTATGTACAATCAATCGCAATCATAACGGCGGTACTGGCCGCCGCCCTCTTGGGCATCCTTATTGCGCGACTCCGGGCGGTCGACAAACATTTACGGTTAGGCAAATATCGTTCACACGACGCCGGCCTGGCCGATCTGCTTAATGCGTCGGCCGTGGTCGCCGATGGAATCATCGTCGGCAAAAACGGCTCGTTGTCGGCCGCCTGGATGTATGAAGGCGAGGATAAC
Source organism: Methylosarcina fibrata AML-C10 (assembly GCF_000372865.1). Lineage (NCBI taxonomy): Bacteria > Pseudomonadati > Pseudomonadota > Gammaproteobacteria > Methylococcales > Methylococcaceae > Methylosarcina > Methylosarcina fibrata. The sequence continues at coordinate 58,235 of NZ_KB889966.1, forward strand.
GCCAGCAGCACCAACGAGCAACGTGAAGCGTTATCAGCCCGAATCAACCAAGCGCTGGCCCGACTGGGTAGCGGATGGATGATTCATATCGACGCCATCCGTCGCGCCGCGCCCAACTACATCGAACGGGGCATGTCGCATTTCCCCGATCCAGTCACCGCCGCGATCGACGAGGAACGGCGTCGCACGTTCGAGTCGGCCGGCGAAATGTTCGAATCATCATTTGTGCTCACTTTAACCTGGCTGCCGCCGATCCAGGCCGAAAAAAAATTCATCGAACTGCTTTTCGATGACGACAGCGAACCACCTAATGAAAAACAACAGACCCGGAATCTCATCACGCAATTTGAGCGTGAATGCACGAATCTGGAAGACCGTTTGTCGATCGCGCTGAAACTGCACCGGCTGAAATCAAGGAAAATCGAGGAGGAGGACGGCCGTCGAATTACCTACGACGATTTTCTATCGCATCTGCAAAACTGCATCACTGGCGTTAATCATCCGGTCGTGCTGCCGTCGCACCCTCTCTATTTGGATGCGGTCATCGGCGGGCAGGAGTTGTGGGGCGGTGTCGTCCCGAAGATTGGCCGAAAATATATCCAATGCGTTGCCATCGATGGATTCCCGCTTGAATCGTACCCCGGCATCCTTACGGCACTGGCCGAACTGCCGGCACAATACCGTTGGTCGAACAGGTTTATATTTCTGAATACTCATGAGGCGGTGAGCCATTTGAACAAGTTCAGGCGGAAATGGAACCAAAAAGTCCGCGGTTTCTTCGACCAGGTTTTCAACACCGGTTCCGGGCAAATCGATCAGGACGCCTTCAATATGGTTCAGGATGCCGACGCCGCCCTCGGCGAAATCAATTCCGGCCTAGTCGGGACAGGCTACTACACCAGCGTCGTCGTATTGCTGGACGCTGACCGCGCCGCCGTCGAAGCCTCGGCCCGGCAAATCGCGAAAGTGATCGAGGGATTCGGGTTCGTTTCACGGATAGAAACGATTAACACGTTGGAGGCGTACCTCGGGAGCATTCCCGGACATGGCTATGAAAACGTCCGCCGGCCGCACATCAACACGATGAACCTCGCCGATCTTATCCCTACGTCGACAATCTGGACGGGCGAGAACGCGGCCCCGTGCCCGTTCTATCCGCCGTTGAGCCCGGCCCTGATGCACTGCCGCACCACCGGGAACGCGCCGTTCCGGCTCAACTTCCACGTCCGCGACGTGGGCCATGGCATCGTGTTCGGACCGACCGGCGCCGGTAAATCGACGTTTTTAGGGCTGACTGTCGCTTCGTTCCTGCGCTACCGCGATATGAGCGTGTTCGCGTTCGACAAAGGGATGTCGATGTATGCCCTTTGCAAGGCGGCAGGCGGGCAACATTACGAGGTTGCGGCCGACGACTCGAAACTGGCATTTTGCCCGCTCCAGCACCTGGAAACCGCCGGCGATCGTTCGTGGGCGATGGAATGGATTGACACGATCCTTGCACTTAATGGTTTGCATACATCGCCCGGACAGCGTAACGAAATCGGTAACGCCATTATGTCCATGTGGAAAAACGGCGACAAAACAATAACCGATTTTTGCACGAGCATTCAGGACATATCCATCCGTGAAGCTTTAAAGCAATACACCATCGAGGGCAGTATGGGCCACTTGCTGGATGCCGATCAGGATGGTTTAGCGTTGAGCCGGTTCACCACGTTCGAAATCGAGGAATTGATGGGCCTGGGCGAAAAATACGGCCTTCCGGTACTGTTATATCTGTTTCGCCGCATCGAACGGGCGCTGCACGGACAGCCGGCCGTCATCATCCTGGATGAGGCGTGGATCATGCTCGGGAACCCGGTGTTCCGCGAAAAAATCAGGGAATGGCTCAAGGTGCTCAGAAAGGCCAACTGTGCCGTCATCATGGCTACGCAAAGCCTGACCGACGCCGCCGGCTCCGGAATCCTGGATGTAATCCTCGAAGCGACGGCCACAAAAATATTCCTGCCGAACATTTACGCCAGGGACGAAGACACAGCCGCGTTGTACGCCCGTATGGGGCTCAACCGCCGGCAAATCGACATCATTGCGGGAGCGATCCCGAAACGGCATTACTACGTCGTCTCGGAAAAAGGCCGCCGCCTGGTCGAACTGGCCCTCGGGCCGCTTGCCTTGTCGTTTGTCGGCGTATCGGACAAAGACGCCGTGGCCGGCATCAAGGAATTGGAACGCCGGCACGGTGAGCGCTGGGTAAAAGAATGGCTGCGCAACCGAAACCTGGCCATCGACGATTACATTGAACATGACTATATGGGAGAAGCGGCATGACCGTAAAACTAAACAAACACGATCCCCAACAGGACCAACAGGAAACTCCTTACCTGAACGCCCGTAGGGAAATGGGTAACATGATGTGGAGACTGATGACAGGCGAGCGCACCTGGCAAGCGGTCGCGATCGCCGCGCTGCTTGTCGCCCTGGTGGCGGTAGCCGGCGTGGTCCATATCGGCAGCCAATCAAAATTCATCCCGTACGTCGTCGAGGTAGACAAGATCGGCGAGGTAAGGGCGGTGAAAGCGGCCGACGTGGCTCAGCCGGCCGATCCGCGCGTGATCCATGCCTATCTGGCGAAATGGATCTCCGATGCGCGTATGGTAACGCCGGATGTCACGGTACAGCGGGACGCGATATTCAGGGTCTATGCATTGCTTGCCCCGAATGACGCCGCGACCGCTCGGGTCAACGAGTGGTACAGCCGAGACGAGGAAGCAAGCCCGTTCGCACGGGCAGCGAACGAAACGGTCAGCGTGCAGGTTTCATCGGTGATTCCGCAGTCCGAGGAAACCTGGCAGGTCGAATGGATCGAGACCAGCCGCACCCGTGACGGCGCACAGAAAGGGGCGCCGATCCGGATGCGGGCGCTACTGACCATCTATCTCGTCCCGCCTACCCCTAACACTACCGAGGAGGACATAAGAAAAAATCCGCTCGGGATTTACATCAAAGAATTTTCCTGGTCTCGCCAGGTGTAACGGAGTTTAACGCCATGAGAAAAAGACGAATTTTGACTACTGCCATCCTGTTGGCCTGTTCGCAACTCGCTATTGCCGACAATCCGGGCGACGACATTCATGAGCTGTATTTCAGCCATGACAACCCCGTTCTGACGCCGCAAGAGAAAGCCGGCGTAAAAATCGGCAAGGACTGGCTGGCCGCCAGCGCTACCGGCATCAAGCCGGTGCAGGGAGACAACGGTTCCGTGCAATTCCTGTTCGGGCAAAGCCAGCCCAGCATCGTCTGCGCGGTGCTCCAGGTGTGCGATGTGGAGCTTCAACCGGGTGAACAGGTCAACGGCGTCCATTTGGGCGATAGCGTGCGCTGGCAGGTCGAACCGTCGATTACCGGCTACGGCTCGACGGAGGTGCAGCATCTCATAATCAAGCCGCGCGATGTCGGCCTGGATACCAGCCTGATCGTGACGACCAATCGCCGCACTTATCACATGCGGCTCCGGTCCCATAAATCCGAGTTCATGCCCCGCATATCGTATGCATATCCGGAGGATGCACAAGCGAAGTGGGACGCGATCCGTCTGCGCGAACAGAAGGAGGTCGAACGCAACACCATCCCGGAAACTCAGGAATACCTGGGCAACCTGGACTTCAACTACACCATTGACGGCGAGGGTCCGTGGCGGCCGGTGCGCGTGTACAACGACGGCAAGAAGACGATCATCGAAATGCCGGCGACCATGCGCCAAACCGAAGCGCCGACACTGCTGGTCGTGCGAGGAAACGACTCCATACTGCCATGGGGTTCGTCGGCCGAAGATGTGCTCGTCAATTACCGCGTACAATCCGACCGCTATATCGTCGATTCGGTATTCGACAAGGCAATCCTGATTGCCGGCGTCGGCAGCGATCAGGAGCGGGTCACTATCGCCCGTGGAGGGAAATGACATGAAATTGACGATCATCACCATCCTGGCGTTAATCCTCACGGCCTGTGCAACGCCGGGACAATGGGGAAACTATGCGGACGCCACTCCAGCCCATAGTGCGCAAATGGCAGAGGATGCGTTCAAACAATTGACGTTCCTGTATCCGCCCGCAAAATCGCATCTATCGGTCGAGCAAGCGGTAAACGATCCGTTCGGCACTTTGCTCATACAGAAGCTGCGAAAGGCCGGTTACGGCGTGGCGGAACAAGCGCCCCTATCGTCGTCCATGAGCCGCAAACCTACAACGGCAACAGCGGCCCCTTCCGACTTGTCCTTCAACTACGTGGTCGACCGGATCAGCTTCGACCACTATCGTGTGAGTTTTAACGTAGGCGGGCAGGCGCTGGGCCGATTGTATCAAGTCCACGGCGCCGACCTTGCGCCGGCCGGACTCTGGGCGAAACAGGAATAAGGGGAACGGCATGAGTGCAAATCCATCGATAGACGAAAATATGTCTCCGGACGAATCGCCGGGCGGCGAGAGACTCAGAACCGGTGTGCGTCGAGTCAACAACTGGCCGTTATACATCGGCGGCATTGTCATTGCGGGATTCATGTTGATGATCGCACTGGTCATGATCGATCGCGCGAACCGCCAACAGGACCAAGAAGCGAATGCGGACAAAAAAGGCGGCAACAGCTCAATGTACGCCAAAGAGCTGACCAGCAAATATGACGGATACATAATGCCCAATGTGCCTGAAAGCGCTGAAGTACCGAAAGCGGAGCCCGCTCCGGAATTGACGGTGCCCATCGCTACCGCCAACCTGGATACGCCGCCGGCTCCCCCAACCGACAAAGGCCCGTCCGTACGCGATCAAACGCTTGAGCAATTCCGAATGCTCAAACAACAGATGTTTATGGAAGCGCTCAAAGCGCCGACAGGCATCCAGGTTGCCGATACACGTATGCCGGCAGCCCGAGGCGATAGTGCGCCGGCGACATCGGCCGCGAATCCCGGCGACCGCCGGGCCGCGATGCTTCAACAACTGGCTGACGCCCGCCGGCAGCTCAACGAAATTAAATCTGGGGACGGGACAATCAACGCCTACAAAAATCGCATCGACACAATGCGGGAGGCGGGTTTATTGCCGGGAGGAGGTGCAGGTGCCGGATACAACAGCGATAATTCCGCTCCTCAGTTGATTCAAGCCTCAACCTCTCAGCAGTCAAAAAATGACCTTGGCCAATTCGCGGGAGATCAATCTATCGATCGCTGGAAACTCAACTCTAAAGACGAACCGCCTCGGACACCGTTCGAGCTGCGTGCCGGCTTCGTCATTCCGGCGACACTGATTACCGGCGTGAACTCCGACCTGCCTGGGCAAATCATGGCCCAAACCTCATCCGATGTATATGACACACCCACGGGGCGGCATCTGCTGATTCCGCAAGGTGCGCGTCTGGTCGGCACCTACGACTCACAGGTCGCCTACGGCCAGGAGCGGGTATTAATTGCGTGGCAGCGGATCGTATTCCCGGACGGAAGAGCGATGGACCTCGGCGCAATGCCGGGGGCGGATAGCGCCGGATACGCCGGGTTCCAGGATCAGGTGAACCATCATTATGTCCGCGTCTTCGGCTCGGCAGCCTTGATGTCATTGGTAACGGCCGGCATCAGTTACAGCCAAAATCGCGGCAACACCGTCAGCTTAGGCTATCAACAGACCGCAAGCGGCGCATTGAGCCAAGCCTTGGGTCAACAGCTCGGCATGGCGACAGCACAATTGC